>DAVZKM010000111.1:0-6099 GCA_052272245.1 Eubacterium sp. | reverse complement strand
TCGGTCTACCACCATCGATACGGTACGACCCCTGTCGATGGTATCACCATGTGTTCATCTCGTCGTCAAACGGTGATTCACTGCCGGAAACAGTTGCAGCAGCATTGCTTTCATATGACTTAATAGCCTCTTCCCTTGCCTTTTTCTCGGTAAGTTTGCTGTCCTGCTCCATTGATGACTTGACTTGAGAATCAATATAAGATGAATAAACCTCAGGCACAAGAGCAATAACCGATTTTTTATCTTTCATCTTAGCCATAATTTTTTCAGCGGTTTTAATTGATTCGTTCTTAGAATTATCATCTGTTGCATCATAAGGAGAAGCAATATAATAGAATTCTATTTTCTTATAATCATTTTTGTGGTCATTATAATATTTATCAACATCGTTATCCTTAACTTTTGTTTCACTCTTAAACTTGCCCTTGTAATTAGCACTCAAGTAATATTGCTCAAGCATAAGCCTGATTGTATCCTCAGAACAATATGTACCAAAGTTTGCTTTGATGTATTGGTCAAGACTGACATCATTTTGTGATGCGGAATCCTTAAGAGTCGAAATCTGCTTTTCAATAGTTTTCTTTTGGGCGCTTGTAAGAGTTACACCCTCGTCAAGCGCTTTGGAATAATAGGTTGTAATCTGTTCAACTTCTTTAAGCGCTTCGGTTTCAAAAAACTTTTGCCACGAAATCTTATTTCCGTCATCATCGGTTGTGTATTGCTTTGAATAATCTTTAGTAGTATCAAGACTGTAGTAACCGTAGGAAGCATATTGCTCATAATAGCTTACGATGCTTGCATAATAATAGTCATACATTCCAATACTGATTTTTTGCCCGTCAACAGTTGCAACAACAGAAGCGGGATTCATATATTTGCCCTCCTTGCCGTTAGGTACAGTATAATATCTAACGCCAAAAGTAGCGACAACTGCAATTACTGCTGCAAGAAAAATTGCAAGCGGTATAAATTTAAGCGGCTCTTTGTTAATAACAATCTTATTATCGCTTGGATTATCTAAAGCTTGTGTCGGCTTCGGTTCGCTTACTTTGTCAAACGAAATTGAATAGTCTTGATTTTCCATAACAAGATTTTCATCAAGCGTCGGCGCTTTTGCATCAAACTCCCAATTGTCGCTTGTTTCGTATTTAACACCGTCTTTTTCTTCAAGACCGGAGTTAACTGAATCATTATTAACGTCAGTCACTTTTTCCTCATTTTCGTTTAAGTCTTTTTCGTCCATAATTTCACTCCTGTATTTTCCGTTTTATCAGAAACAGAAAAATATGTTTAAATTCCTGTCAATTATACAATATATCGTTTAAGATTGCAACACCTTAACAATATTTATAAATTAAAATTTGTATTATTATAATATGAACAGTTAAATTTTTATTCATATCCTGTTAACCTAAAATTATTATACTTGCAAAATCAGTATAAGTAGTGTATATTATACTTTGTGTTTTATACCGTGTTTGAAACAAACAAGAAAACTAATATCTATTTTTATATTAATATATAATATAAGCGTAATTATTCGCTGAGGTTTAAATTATGAAAGAAAAGTTAATTAGCTTAAAGGAACAATACAAAAAAAATCCTGCTTGGTGCTGGTTGCTTGCAACTGTATTCCTTTTTCCCCTGCTCCCGGAATATGTAAGTCCGTTTCTGCTGTTTATAGGATTTATTGTTTTTAAAGTACAATGGTCGAATGAAGGTAAAAAAGCAAAAGTCGGCACACTTGGAAAGCTTATGATGGCTTTTATGGGATTTGCACTTATCAGCACTCTTTGGTCAGATACTAAATTTTCCACATTCTCAACCGCAGCTTTATGGTGGGGTATGTTTCTCATTGAGATTATGATACATAATATAGTGAGAACAAGGAAAAAAATTGACAGACTTTTAGCCGCAATGTCACTTTCGGGTGCAATTAACGGATTTGTAGCAATACTTCAAATATGCTCATATACATTATTCAAATACAAATACATTACTAAATCGCAGGTATTTGTAACACCTTTTTATAAGTCACTTGACAAAGCTGTTTACAATTGGCTTCCTTTTGATATCGACACAACTCTTTGGTGGGATTCAAGAGCAAGCGGATTTTTCTCAAATCCCAATCTTTTGGCAACATATTTGATGATTGTATATCCAATATCAATCTATCTTTTCTTAAACACAAAGGGCAAAAAGCATAAGCTTATGTACTTTATGATAAATGTGCTTATCAGCGGCGGCATAAGTGCAACATTAACACGTGGCGGCTGTATAATAGCAATTGTCGGTTGGTTGTTTATGTTTATTGTTTTATTTAAGCAGCACAAAAAACCGCTTCTTGAAATATTTGTGCCGACCGTGCTTGTTATAATTCCGTCGCTGCTTACAAGATACGGAATTATATTCAAGGTAAGGGGCGCAGGAAATGAGGCGGCTAAATCGTCGGCGGCTCACCTTAAAATTTGGGGCAGCCTTCTCGACTATATATTCCACCACGCCTTACCTTTTATAATCGGAACCGGATTCGGAATTGAGCAAACAGGTCAAATTCTTTTAAATCAGTATCAGCTCAACAAGCCACACGGTCATAATTTTGTGCTTGAAACGTGGATTGAGCTTGGTGTTATCGGTCTTGTCTTATTGTTTACCGTATTAATCTGCGGATTTGGCAAGCTTCTTGAAATCAACGCAAACAACGGTAAAAAATTCACCCTTGTATTTTGCGTATTCACATCAATGATGATGTATCTACTTTTCGGACTTACAGATTACATTTTCAATTCACCTAAGCAGATTATTAATTTATTTATTCTTTTAGGCTTAACGCAAGCGCTCAGCCATTGTTATGACAAAACAATCATACACGATGCTGACAGTTTAAGAAAAGCCGCACAAAAGGAATTGAAAAACACAATCAATCAAAAGCCTATTAAGCATAAAAGAGGCAAGAAAAAAACATATTAATACATAAAAAACGGGCTGTTTCACAATGTGAAACAGCCCTTAATAATTATTTTCTGTTTTCTGAGGCAAGTTGTATTAAGTTATTAATAATTCTTTCAAGGCGCCTTGTCATTTCCTCAGGAGAGTCTTTCATGCCCCTTTGTGCCCAGCCAAAAACAATACCGACAAAGCCATAGCCCAAAAACTCGGCAAACATCATATTTTCATTATAATTTGATTTAATACCGGAATTTTTTTCAAGGCAGTCAATAACAACCATAAATTGTTCATAAGCAAGGCGGTTGATATATCTTGACAAATCATTGACGTCAATTTTAAATGCATTTAGATAAAATTTCTTTTCATCAACCATTGTTGTAAAAAGCTTCATAAAATGCTCATACATATTATCAAATGAAAATCCGTCAATAAGCGGTTCCATAAGTTCCTTATATACAATCCAATCAAGAAGTTCATATTTATCCTCAAAATGATAATAAAATGTTTGCCTGTGAAGCGAGCAATTATTAGTAATATCAGAAACCGAAAGCTTTTCAAACGGCTGATTAGCCATTAATTCCTTTAACGATTTTGCGAGCTTCAGCTGAGTTGAAAAAGAACAACCGAGTTTATTATTTTTAGGCATAGCGACCTCCAAATTATGTCACATTTGATGATTTGTATAATTCTCACGATAGCTATATAATAGCACAAAAGTATAACATATACAAGTGTATAAAAGAAAAAGACAGGATAAAAAATATCTTGCCTTTTTTGGTGATTATTCACAAGAAAAACTATTTTTTCGTTTTAGTCGAAACGATATTGGAGAAGCCAGAATTAATATATCCTTTTCTTACCGCACGAACTTTATAGAAATACTTTTTATTTTTCTTGAGTTTTGTATCTTTAAATATTTTTTGCGACGCACTGACAGCAGCAACTTTTTTATAATTCTTTGATTTACTCGTACTTCTGTAAATTTCATAAGAGGTTGCCTTTGAAGCGGCCTTCCACCCTATTTTTACCGAAGTTTTTGATTTAGACTTAATCTTAAGCTTTGACGGCGCTGCTGCTTTTGAAACAGAAACATAAACAGCGTCTGCCGCCACAATACGATTATCAACAACGGCAACAGCATAAACCGTACTTGTATTTCGTTTTAAATAAGCTTTTTTATAAAGAGAACATGAAGTTATTTTACTGTACCTGTAATACGGCATTGAACTGCTGTAATAAATTTTAGCGTTTTGAAGGGAACAATCCACTCTTATTTTTTTACCGTTATTAACATTTGAAACATTTATATTAACAAAGCTTCCCTGTTTCTCATCGCAAAGTGCGCTCAATTTAAGCGGCATAACGTAAGAAAGCGGCTTTCTTGAAACATCCCTATAAATATTTGCTGCCGATTCAAAAAGGCAGTAAAGCTTGCCGCCTTCGGGATAAGTAAGTTCAAGCATAGGCGGACAGCTTAAAACGTTATCGAGTGTTTTAGTACCATTTGACTGATTAAAAGTATACGTATAAAGATATGAACAATAAATTCCCTTTGTTTCATTACGACCGTATGATATCGAAGCAAACATCCTAAGTTTTCCTTTATAATCCGTTAAAGAAAAACCTTGAGTATAACTTGGAAGATAAAATTTATAATTATACTTTAAATAATATGTATTTTTAGCTTTGTCATATATAGGAGTATAACAGTATGCATAGCTGTCGGAGCCTGCGCCGAATGTTCCGAGATATATGCGACCGTTTTTGTATGCCACGCTTGAAGCAGAATAAATAAATTTGTTTGAATCGTTTTCCTCAATCGTATAATTAACATTCACAAATTTGCTTGAAAAGCGCAAATATTTATAAAAATCATCAAGCGAAATAACACCTACCGCTGAAGCAGAAGCCTTTGCGATAAGAATTAAGCCGTTTGCACTATCATATGCAATACCTCCAACATGGTAAGAATCGGGCAAAACAAGGGTTTTAATAAGTTCATTATTGCTGTCAAGAACATAAACAACAGATTTGGAAATCGAAGCGCCTTTCGAGTCTGTCGAGCTGTCGTAAGCAGTTATAAGTGTATAATGATTAACCTTGCATATCGCTTGAGGGCACATAGTTTGCGTGGTTGCAAAATGTTTGATTTGTTTATTATATGATACGCTTGAAACAAGACCCGGAATGAGATATCCACCGTCTGTAACCTTTGAATTAAACTCGGGATAAGTTAAAAGTGTATCTGTACTGTTAACGCCCGGCACATCCTCCTGCGTTGTTGTTACGCTCGCAAAGGATTCGTAATCAACAGTAAACAAAGCAGTAACAATTAGAACAAAGCCTATAAATAAAGAAATGATTTTTTTATTTTGCATTTTATTACCTTCAAAAAAAGAATATGCCCTAATTATAAGGGCATATTCCTAAATTGTCAAATATTAACTATTCGATTATTAATACATTCCGCCGCCCTGTGCTGCTGCCAAAGCTGCTGCCTGAGCTGCATCAGCCTGCGGATCTTTTATATCAGTAACAAGTGATTCTGTTGTAAGAACCATTGCCGCAACACTTGATGCATTTTGGATTGCCGAACGAGTAACCTTAGCCGGATCAACAATACCTGCCTCAATCATATCACAGTATTCATTAGTTGCAAAGTTAAGACCGTAGCCGATTTTGTTTGAATTCTTGATCTTGTCAACAATTACAGAACCTTCCTCGCCTGCATTACGAGCAATCTGACGTACAGGTTCTTCAAGAGCTTTAAGAACAATTTGAACACCTGTCTTAAAGTCTGCGTCATCCGTATCAAGAAGCTTTTCAACAGCAGGAATAGCATTAATAAGAGCAACGCCGCCGCCTGCTACAATGCCTTCTTCAACTGCCGCCTTAGTAGCCGCAAGAGCATCTTCAATACGAAGTTTCTTTTCTTTCATTTCTGTTTCGGTTGCAGCACCGACCTTGATTACCGCTACTCCTCCTGCAAGCTTTGCAAGACGTTCATGAAGCTTTTCTCTGTCAAAATCAGATGTTGTATTATCAATAGCAGTTTTAATTTGATTAACTCTGTTTTTAATTTCATCGCTGTCACCTGCGCCGTCAACAATGATGGTATTTTCCTTAGTAACCTTAACCTGACGAGCCTTA
>DAVZKM010000110.1:0-6237 GCA_052272245.1 Eubacterium sp. | reverse complement strand
TTATTTTTTTCATTCTTCTATGTATATTTTCTGCATCCATACATTTTTGGCCGTGAATAAGAACGGTATCAAACGGTGCTTTATCGGTATAAGCAAGACCCGAAAAAATCATACGAGAAACCCAAAAACCGATAATATCATAGCCTGTAACAAGTGTATTGGTAGGATAATAATGTTCTAAATCTTCTGTCTTATCAGGCCATCCGAGAGTTGAGAACGGCCAAAGAGCAGATGAGAACCAAGTATCCAACGTGTCGGGATCTTGGTGAATATTTTCACTGCCGCAATGCGAGCACTTGCAAGGGTCCTCTTTAGAAACAGTTGTAGCGCCGCAATCATCGCAGTACCAAGCAGGAATTCTGTGACCCCACCAAAGTTGACGTGAAATACACCAATCACGAGAGCCACGCATCCAGCTCATATAATTTTTCTTAAATCTTTCAGGAACGAATTTAATATCTCCGTTTTCAACAGCGTCGATAGCCGGACCTGCAAGAGGGTCCATTTTAACAAACCACTGCTTTGAAACCATAGGTTCGATATTAGTGTGGCATCTGTAACAAGTGCCTACGTCGTGTTTAAGCGGCTCAATTTCCTTAATATATCCGCCCGCTTCAAGGTCTGCAAGGATAGCCTTTCTCGCTTCAAGAGTAGTCATTCCTGCATATTTGCCGCAATCGAGTACCTCAGGTTCGTTTTGAGTTGCCTTACCGCTTTTTATAATTTCGTCGGCAGCATCTTTATCAGCCTTGCCTGTCATATGACCGTCATAAGTGAATGTACGGATAATAGGAAGGTTATGACGAAGCCCCACTTCAAAGTCGTTAGGGTCATGAGCAGGAGTAATTTTAACAACACCTGTACCCTTAGTCATATCTGCATGCTCGTCACATACTATAGGAATTTCCTTATTTAAAAGCGGAAGAATAACGTGACAGCCGTGGAGATGCTTATATCTCGGGTCGTCACCGTTAATTGCAACTGCGGTATCACCGAGCATAGTTTCAGGACGTGTAGTTGCAAGTTCAAGCTTTTCACCTGTTTCCTTAACCTCATAAAGAAGATGCCAGAAATTAGAGTCTTTTTCCTCATATTCAACCTCGGCATCCGAAATAGATGTATTACAATGAGGACACCAATTTACCATACGGTTACCACGATAAATAAGTTCCTTTTCATAAAGGCCTACAAATACTTCTCTTACAGCCTTACTGCAACCATCATCAAGAGTGAAGCGTTCTCTGTCCCAATCGCAGGACGAGCCCATTTTTTTCAATTGTTCAATAATTCTGCCACCGTATTGTTTTTTCCAATCCCATGCACGTTCAAGAAATTTTTCACGTCCGAGGTCATCCTTAGTAATACCCTCTTTACGCATAGCCTCAACAATCTTAGCCTCTGTTGCGATAGAAGCATGGTCGGTGCCGGGAAGCCACAATGTATCGTAGCCTGCCATTCTGTGATAACGGATAAGAATATCCTGAAGTGTATTATCAAGGGCATGGCCCATATGAAGCTGACCGGTAATATTAGGAGGCGGAATAACTATTGTATAAGTCTTTTTACCTTTTTCTCTTTTAGCGTGAAAATACTTTTTATCACACCAAAACTGATAGGTACGGTCCTCAACCTCGCTTGGGTCGTACTGCTTTGCAAGTTCCTTTGCCATAATGTTCTCCTTTATAATATAGTATAATTTTATAAAAAATAAGCTTCCGCCTCAAGTTGAGACGAAAGCGAAGAATTCCGTGGTACCACTCAAATTGCATTAAAAACATAATGCCACTCAAATCTTTAACGCAGATATACGGACAAGACTACTTAGTTTCACCATGTCGGCTCAAAAGCTACCTTCACCTACCGCATCTGCACTCTCCCACCAAACGAGCACTCTCTGAAAGAATAAGCAAGCTACTCCTCTTTTTCACAGCCGTTACAATATGCAAATATATTAGCAAAAATGTGAGCAAATGTCAAGCAAAGTAATAAAAAACGGATATGGATTTTCTTATCCTTATCCGTTTAATTATTAATTACCTGTCCTCACGGAAGTATGAAAGTCCAAGCGATGCAGGCGGCTGGTCCTCTCTCTTCTTTCTTACGCTTACGATTACAAGAACAATTATAGTTACAATGTAAGGGAGCATTTTGAAAAGTTCCTGAGTGCTCATTTTAAGACCCGGAATAAAGAGGTAAACAATATAAAGTCCACCAAAGAGAATTGAGCCTAAAATACCGAAATCCGGCTTCCAAATGGCAAAGATAACAAGTGCAATTGCAAGCCATCCCCTGTCACCGAATCCCTCGTTTGACCAAACGCCGTTAGCATAGTCCATTACATAAAACAGACCGCCGATACCGGCGATAACGCTGCCGATTGAGGTAGCAAGATATTTTGACTTAGAAACGTCAATACCTGCTGCATCTGCTGTTGCAGGATTTTCACCTACAGCACGAAGATGAAGCCCGCCACGTGTTTTCTTAAGGAAGAATGCAACCAAAAGAGCAATTACAATAGCAGCGTAGGTTAAAAAACCATAGTCGAGGAATATTTTTCCAAACCAACCGGTAGTTGAAGCGATAGGAAGTTTTTTAGTGAAAAATGCGCTTGTTCTTGTAAGTGCAACAGACGGAATATCACTTCCTGTAATTTTAACAAGTGATGAACCGAAGAAGTTACCGAAACCGACACCGAAGGTCGTAATCGCAAGACCGGTTACATTTTGGTTTGCACGAAGAGTTACCGTTAAAAAGCAGTAAATAAGGCCTGTAAAAAGAGAGCCGATAATTGTGCAAATAAGCGGAATTAAAACCGCAAGAAAAGGGTTAAGGTCGTTTGCGCCCATTGACTCCTCATAAAGAAAAGCGCCGATAACGCCACTGATACCGCCGACATACATAATACCGGGAATACCAAGGTTAAGGTTACCTGACTTTTCAGTAAGAATTTCACCTGTCGAACCGTAAAGAAGCGGAATACCCTGCATAATCGCACGTTGGATAAAAGTAATTAATGCAGTCATATTATTTACCCTCCTTATGTGCCTTGCGGAAATTAATCTTATAGTTAATAAAGAACTCACTGCCGATAATAAAGAAAAGGATTATACCGGTAATGATTTCGCTGAATGATTCGTTAAGTCTGTATACAGTTGCAATCTCTGTTGCGCCCTTATCAAAGAACACAAGCAAAAGAGAAGTAAGCACCATATAAATAGGGTTAAACTTAGCAAGCCAAGATACCATAATGGCAGTAAATCCTCTGTTGTCCGCAGTAGTAGTTGTGATAGTATGGTCTGTGCCGCCTACAAGGAGAAGACCTGCGATACCACACATTGCGCCTGAAAGGAGCATTGTTCTGATAATTACCTTCTTAACATTAATGCCGATATATTTAGCGGTATTTTCACTTTCACCTACAACAGAAAGTTCGTAGCCGTGCTTGCTGTATTTAAGATAAATATACATAAAGACTGTGAGTGCAAGAACAACAAGAATATTAAGTAAATATTCTTGATTTCCGAGCTGAGGCAACCATCCTGCGTGGCTCATTTGGTTAATAATACCTATCTTACCCGAACCTTTAGGGACTTCCCACACCATAACAAAGTATGATACAAGCTGAATGCCTACATAGTTCATCATAAGAGTAAAAAGCGTTTCATTAGTATTAAATTGAGCTTTAAATATAGCAGGTATAACAGCCCAAATTGCACCTGCAAGCATACTTGATATAATCATTACGATAATAAGAAGCGCATTAGGGATTTTACCTCCGAGGCAAATCATACAAGCCGCAGTAGCAAGACCGCCGACAAGTACCTGACCCTCACCGCCGATATTCCAAAATCGCATCTTAAATGCCGGTGTTAACGCAAGCGCAACGCAAAGAAGAATTGCAAGGCTTTGAAGAAGATTCCAAACACGTCTTGATGTACCAAACGCACCGTCAACCATAGTGGCATAAACGCTGATAGGGTTTTGATGAGTTAAAAGCATTGTTACAAGACCGCTGACAATTAGAGCGGCAAGAATTGAAACAAGGCGAATAAGCCATGAATAATACCAAGGCATAGATGCTCTCTTGCTTATATGAAAGAGAGGCTCGTGAACCTTTTGTTTATTGCTCATATTATGCATCCTCTCTTTCTGTTTTAGTCATTAATAATCCAATCTTCTCTTTAGTTGCAGTTCTGCCGTCAAGCATACCGGTAATTTTACCTGAATTTATAACCATAATTCTGTCGCAAAGCTCAACAAGAACGTCAAGGTCCTCGCCTACAAATACAACGGCAACGCCGTTTTCCTTTTGTTTTGTGAGAAGATTATAAATTGTGTAAGAGGAATTAATATCAAGACCTCTTACAGGGTAAGCCGCCATAAGTACCTTTGGATTAGCGGCAATTTCACGGCCTACAAGCACTTTTTGAACGTTACCGCCCGAAAGTCGTCTTACAGGAGTGGTAGCACCCGGAGTAACTACCTCAAGGCTTTCAATAATTTTTTCGGCAAGTTTCTTAGGATTTTTTCTGTCAAGAAAAGCGGTATTGCCCTTTTTATATGAACGAAGCATCATATTATCTATAATGTCCATATTTCCTACAAGGCCCATACCAAGTCTATCTTCAGGAACAAACGAAAGCCTTACGCCGAGCTCTTTAATTTGAGTAGGGGTTTTGGCCTTAAGGTCCACCGTTTCGCCCTCAGGGGAATGATAAAAAATCTCACCGCTTTCAGGCTTTTGAAGACCTGCTATGGTTTCAAGCAGTTCTCTTTGACCGCTTCCGGCAATACCGGCGATACCGAGAATTTCACCGCTTCTGATGTCAAATGATATATCATCAACAGCCTTAACTCCCTCTGAATTAAGAGTAGTTACATTTTTAAGTTCAATTCTGTTTTGCGGATTAACAGGAGCCGTTCTTTCTATATTAAGTGATACCTTTTTACCAACCATCATTTCGGTAAGCGATTGCTCGGTAGCAGATTTAGTATCCACAGTTCCGATATATTCGCCCTTACGCAAAACCGCAACTCTGTCAGTAAGCGACATAACCTCGTGGAGCTTATGTGTAATTATAATAATTGATTTTCCGTCTTTTTTCATACGACGTAAAACATCAAACAATTTTTCAGTTTCTTGAGGTGTAAGAACAGCGGTAGGCTCGTCAAGAATAAGAGTCTGCGCACCCCTGTAAAGTACCTTAACAATTTCAACAGTCTGCTTTTCTGAAACAGACATTTCATAAACCTTGCTGTCAAAATTAATATCAAAACCGTATTTGTCGGTAATTTCTTTTACACGTTGTTCAGCTTTCTTTAAGCTGTATTTTTCTTTATCTTTAATGCCGAGAACTATATTCTCGGTAGCTGTAAATACATCAACGAGCTTAAAATGCTGATGTACCATACCAATGCCGTATTTAAACGCATCTCTCGGTGATTTAATAACTACTTCCTCACCGTTTACAAAAATTTGACCCTCATCAGGGAAATAAATGCCGGAAAGCATATTCATAAGAGTGGTTTTACCACTGCCATTTTCGCCCAAAATGGCTAAAATTTCACCTTTTTTAACCTGCAGATTTACGTCCTTATTAGCAACAATCTGCCCGAAAACCTTGGTGACGCCTTTTAATTCAATTGCAAAAGTATCACTCATATTTTCCTCCGCAAAAATTTAATATCACTTAAAACAATACTACCGTGACCGTACTTTTTAGGGTACGGCCACGGGTTTAATTATAAAATATAACTAAGATTTATTTAATTACATTTTTTCGTTAAGAAGCTTAATACCATCAATCTTAACGTCAAAATATGGAGCTGAACGGAACTTTGATTCCTTGAATGCGCCATCTTCAACAACTTCTGTATCAGGTGTGTATTTATCATCGGTATCAACATCAGCCTTATAAGAATCAAGCTTTTTGCCGTCAACGGTAAATGTTGAAGTATCAAATACCTGAAGAGAACCGTCCTCAAGCTTAGCCTTAGCTTCATCAATAGCCTTCTGAGTGCCAGGAGCGGCAGCCTTTTCGTTTACATCTGTAAGAAGAACCGAGTTAGTAGCAAGAGTACCTGTCCAATCAGCATCAATCTTGTCGCCGTTCATAACAGCCTTGATTGCATATTCATAGTAAGGAGCCCAGTTGATTCTTGAAGAAACAATAAATGTGTTAGGGCAAGCGCTTACTGTTGAGCCGTTGTAAGAAACGTTAGGAACACAACAAAAAG
>DAVZKM010000109.1:0-6257 GCA_052272245.1 Eubacterium sp. | reverse complement strand
AGATTATTTTGTCAATACTTTTCTTGCAACGCCCCAAAAAACAGATTTGGCAATTGAAGTTATGCACCACGAAAATAAAATTATTTCCCTGTCATCTCACAATTCCTTTTCGCTTTACGTTTCAATTCCGTTTTGCCCAACGAGATGCGCTTACTGCTCTTTTGTTTCCCATTCTATTGAGAAAACGTATAAGCTTCTCGACCCTTATGTCGACCTTCTTTGCAAGGAACTTGAAAAAACAGGTCAGCTGGCAAAGTCTTTTGGATTAAGGCTTGAAACCGTTTATTTCGGCGGAGGTACACCTACAACTCTTTCAGCCGGTCATCTTTCAAGGCTGTTTGACGTTATAGAAAAGAATTTTGATTTGTCAACGCTTCGTGAATATACAGTAGAGGCAGGCAGACCGGATACCATAATTGAGGATAAGCTTATGGCACTAAAGGGTGCCGGTGTCGACAGAATTTCAATCAATCCGCAGTCGTTTAACGATGAAGTTTTGGAGTCTATCGGCAGACGTCACACATCTAAGCAGACTTTTGACGCTTTTGCCCTTGCAAGAAAGTGCGGCTTCAATAATATTAATATGGACCTTATTGCAGGGCTTCCCAAAGATACACTTTCGTCATTTAAAAACAGTGTTGACACTGCCGTATCACTCGGGGCGGAAAGCGTAACTGTTCATACTCTTGCAATGAAATCGGCGGCTTATATGGTTACCGGAGAGAAAACTTATGATGTTTCTGATAAACTTTTAACCTTTGATATGGTGGAATATTCAAATTCCCGCCTCAAGTCAAGCGGCTACTATCCTTATTATATGTACCGTCAGTCTAAGTCTGTCGGCAATTTGGAAAACGTCGGCTGGTGCAAAGATAATATGGATTGCCTTTATAATGTTTATATGATGGACGAAACTCATTCTGTTTTTGCTGTCGGTGCAGGCGCTGTTACAAGGCTTAAAAATCAGGATACCGGTAAAATTGAGCGCATATATAACTTTAAATATCCATATGAATATATTGACAGATTTGATGAAATTATTGAACGCAAAAAATTAATTGAAAAATTTTGTATGAACTAAAAATTAAATACAGCAAATAGTATTGCAATGTTTTACATATTGTAATATAATGAGTGCGAGGTGGTAATAATGGCTATAAAATTAAGTGATCTTTTTGGTTCAATGGATGAAGCATTTAATAATCCAAAGTTGGAAGAAATGTTTAATAAAACTAAAGACGTTGCTGAAAATATGAGCAAAAAGAGTGCCGAAAGGCTTGAAATCAGTCGAAAAAAGGTTGAACTTCTTGATGTTAAGGCTAAACTTGCAAAACTTTATGAAAAATTCGGCAAGCTTAATTATGCAAAGTATATTGGCGATGAAATTTCTGATGATGAAATTACAGACTGTGCAAACGCAATTGCCGATAATAAAGAAAAGATTGAATTTTATACTGCTGAGATTGAAAAGGCCAAGGCGGAATTTAATGAGTCTATGGCTAATATGGCTAAAAAAACAAAAGAGGCTTTTTCAACCGATTTCAATGCTAAGTCTGAAACTGAGGCTGAGGCAGTTGAGGTTGTTGAAGCAAAGGATGTTGAGATTAAAGACAGCGACGAGTAAAATTTAACAGGAATTTTAAAGAGCAATCATTTTGGTTGCTCTTTTATTTTTTCTTTGGGTGATTTTATTGAAAAAGAGTATTAAAGAAAAGTATATTTCAAGCGCTTTTTTGCTTCTCGTGTCAACTGTAATAGTTAAGATAATTTCCGCCTTGTATAAAATTCCGCTGACTTCTTATATAGGCGCAACGGGCAGGGGCTATTTTTCAATGGCATATAATCTTTGCTTGCCTATTCATGCGCTTACTATGGGCGCTTTTCCCATCGCTATGTCAAAACTCGTCAGTAAATATAATGCAAACGGCGATAAACTTGGAGTTTCCGGATTAAAAAAAGCAGGTAATAAACTGTTTTTTCTTGCAGCTTTGGCAGGACTTTTTGTAATGCTTGTTGCCGCAAAACCATACAGCAGCCTTATTTCTTCGTCACCAAAGAGTATTTATACAATTTTTGCTCTTGCACCGAGCGTTTTTTTCTGTTGCCTTGGCGCCGGTAAACGCTCCTTTGCCGAGGGCTTTATTGATATGAAACCAACCGCAGCCTGTCAAATTATCGAAGCGGTTTTTAAAATGGCGTTCGGACTTTTATTTGCTCGCTTTTCTATGAACTGTTTTATGTCAAATTATTATGAGTATGGCACGGTTTTGGGCATAACATATGAAAACGAAAGACAGGCACTTTCGGCAATTTATCCCTTAACATCTGCTTGCTCTATGCTCGGCGTCAGCTTCGGTGGTTTTGCCGGTTGGGTTTATGTCAGCGCTTATGTCGGCAGTCACTATAAAATGCCGAAACCCGATAAAGAGGTAACTCGAAAAATGTATAACGAACTTGCCTCATTTTCATTTCCGCTTCTTTTTGCAACGGCTGTTCAAAGTGTTTCTCAATTTTTAGATACATCGTCAATTCAGTACGCCTTAACTCTTTGTGACAAGGCTGTGCTTTCAAAAGCGTATAATTATTTTGACGGCGATATTTTTACTTATGTGTTCGGGATTTATTCGTCTGCACTTGATTTTAAAAATCTTATTCCGGGGATGGTTATGGCGCTCGGTGTGACCGCCGTTCCCGCAATCAGCTCGGCTTATGAAAGTGATTCGCCTAAATTCAATTTACTTATAAACAGTGTGTTAAAGTATACAAGCATTCTTTCTTGCTTTTCAGGAACTGCTCTTGCACTTTTTCCAAGCGAAATATTGTCGCTCTTTTACGGCAATTCCAATGGCGATATTGTAAAGTTAGGAAGTGACATTTTGTTTTATCTTGCTGTAACAGTCTTGCCGTGCTGCCTTGCATCAAGCTGCGTATTTTGTGCTCAGTCACTTGGACTTTCTAAAAAAACAATTTTGCCCTTTGCTGTGTCCGGTGCCGTTCGTGTTGCAATGAATATACTTCTTGTGCCTAAAATAGGGATTAATATATCTGCCTCCGCTTTGTCAAATTTTGTCGGATTTTTGATAATTCTTGCTTGGAATATGATTATTATTTCTAAAAAAACAGGTGCTTCATTTGCGGTGAAAGATATATTTGTTAAGCCGATTTTTTGTTCAAGTACGGTCTATTTTACCGTAAAATTTATTAAAGAAGCTTTTTTTACTCAAACTTCTTCTCTGCTCACTTTGACAATTTGCGGCATAATATGTTCTTTTTTTACAGCTTCCTTGCTCATTTTGTTTAAATGTGTGCGTATAAGTGATATAATTTCAGCTAAATAATATAAAAAATCGGCTTAAATACTTGCAATTTTGGGAACTTTATAGTATTATCATAATTGACAAGTTAATCAAGGAGTGTGTTTAAGTGGATTTTGAATTTAAGGATAAATATGATATTAATGATTTAATTTCGCTTATAACATTGCTTCGGGCACCGGGAGGATGCCCCTGGGACCGTGAACAAACTCATACTTCGATTAAGAGCAACTTTATTGAAGAAACATATGAAGTTATTGAAGCGATTAACCAAAACAGCATATCAGGATTAAGGGAAGAATTAGGCGATGTGCTCCTCCAAATTGCGCTTCACTGTGAAATGGAAAGTGAAAAGGGCAATTTTGATTTTAACGACGTTTGCGACGAACTTTGCAAAAAGCTTATTGTTCGTCACCCTCACGTGTTTGGTGACAAGGTCGCAAATAATACCGAAGAAGCACTTGACAGTTGGGACAGTGTTAAAGCAAGCATAAAAGGTACTAAAACCGCTTCAAGCAAGATGGACAGTATTCCCATTGAGTTTCCTGCTCTTATGCGTGCCCAAAAGGTTCAGTCCAAAGCTGCAAAGGCAGGCTTTGATTGGGATAATCAAAACGGTGCTTTTTCAAAGTTAAATGAAGAGATTAACGAGTTGAAAATTGCGCTATCGCATAACAATCAAGCGGAAATTGAAGATGAATTCGGCGATGTTCTTTTTTCCTGCGTAAATATTTCACGTTTTATCGGTGTTGACAGTGAGGAGGCTTTAAAGGCTTCTACGGATAAGTTTATAACACGATTTAAAATAGTTGAAAAATTAGCAGATGAAAATGACATTAATATGAATAATTCTTCTATTGAAGAGCTTGATGCCTTGTGGGATAAGGCAAAAGAAATATTAAAAGTCGATAATTCGGCAATAAACGGAGGAAATTAAAATGAACAAGACAGAACTTGTAGCAGCAGTAGCTGCAAAGGCAGAACTTTCAAAGAAGGACGCAGAAGCAGCAGTAAACGCTGTTTTCGATTCAGTTAAGGATGCTCTTGCTGAGGGTGATAAGGTTTCTCTTATTGGTTTCGGTACTTTCTCAGTAAAGACTCGTGCAGCTCGTACAGGTCTTAACCCACGTACAAAGGAAACAATTGAAATTCCTGAATCAAAGGTTCCTGCATTCAAGGCAGGCTCAGCTCTTAAGGATGCTGTAAAGTAATTTTGTTGATTTTTTGGGTGTCTGAAAAGACACCCTATTTTTTTAAGGTGAATTATGAGATTAGATAAATACTTAAAAGTTTCAAGAATAATTAAACGCAGAACTGTTGCCAACGACGCTTGCGATGCAGGTAAGGTTGAGGTCAACGGCAAAATAGCACGTGCTTCATACGACGTTAAAGTGGGTGATACAATCAAAATCACTCTCGGTGTAAGAGAAAATTCATATAAAGTCCTTGCAATTAATGAACACGCCCTTAAAGAGGACGCTGCTAAAATGTATGAAATACTGTGATTTCTCTCGCTCCCAACCAATGTGGCGATATATCATTATAAAATAAAACAGACGCCGTCAACGGCAAAAAGGTTTATTCCTCTTGGTCAAAAGTAAAAACAGTCAAAACAAA
Source organism: Eubacterium sp. (assembly GCA_052272245.1). Classification (GTDB taxonomy): domain Bacteria; phylum Bacillota; class Clostridia; order Oscillospirales; family Acutalibacteraceae; genus Eubacterium_R. Next base: position 1,326 of record DAVZKM010000109.1, on the reverse strand, counting down.
ATAACTAACAAAAGAGGATTGATTTTCGACCCTCTTTTGTTATATCCGAAACTCTTTTTGCATAAAATTATTTAGGTGATTTTATGGATAACAACGTTGATATGAGCCATTTGCTGACGCTTGAAAACAGAGAACATTTAACCCTGACGGGAATAAGCGATGTTGATTCCTTTAATGAGGAGGAAATTATTGCGATTTGCTCCTGCGGCGAGCTTACGATTAAGGGCGAGCTTTTGCATATTGAGGAGCTCAATTTGGAGGCGGGAACTGTTACCGTCAGCGGAAAAGTTGTTTCTCTTCTTTACAGCGAAAAATTTTCCTCAACCTCGCTTTTAAAGAGGCTTTTCGGTGGCTGAGGCACTTTTTTATGCATTTTTCGTCGGCATAGGGCTTGGATTTTTATATGATTTAATGCGCTTTTTGCGATTGTCCTTCGGCGGAACTCTCTTTTTTGATTTGCTTTTTTGGCTTATAACATCCTTTGTGTCGTTTTCATATCTTTTAATCTTTAGCGACGGCGCAATAAAGGGCATTTTTCTTGCATTTATTTTTATCGGCTTTATTGCTTATATTGTGACGCTTGCAGGGCTTTCTTTGCCGATTGAAAAGAGAATTGCAAAAAAGGTTAAAATTCGGTTAAAAAAAGTGAAAAAATCATTAGAAAATTTTAAAAAAGTGTTGCAATTGCCGAGGGTGTTATATTATAATATTAAAGAAATGATTATGAAACCTAACCGTAAGGAATATGAGGGTGACGATTTTGGCAAAGGAAAGCAAGAGCAGTAAATCTAAAAAGCTATATATAGGTAAATACAGCATCGGCAAAATTCTTGTCGGTCTTTTACTTGTCGGTGTTTTTGCATTTTTCTCTATCAGCGTTGTTAATCAAAATGCGGACATAAGCAGGCTTGAAAAGCAAAAGGCTGAAATAAGTGCCAAATATGATGCACAGCAGGAGGAAAACAAGGAACTTCAGGCTGTGCTTAACAATGAGGATAAAGACGATTATATCGAGAAAAAGGCAAGAGAAAAGGGTTACGTTAAAAGTGACGAAATCGTTTTTTACGATATATCATCAGGTAAGTAAAATTCATTTTAAGGGTGTATTTGTTACACCCTTATTTTTGTTATACAGTAAGGAAAAAATTATGCATTTATTAATGACAGCACCTTGCCTTTTAGGCTTAGAGGGCTTGGTTGCGGACGAACTTAAAATTATGGAAGCTGAAAATGTTTCGGCTGAAAACGGACGTGTGTTTTTTGAGGGCGATGAGGCTATGCTTGCAAGGGCTAATATCAACAGCCGTTTTGCAGAGCGAATACTCA
>DAVZKM010000108.1:0-6355 GCA_052272245.1 Eubacterium sp. | reverse complement strand
TTTACAGGCAGAAAAGTACAAAAAAGAAGCATAAGCAAAAAGGGGCTGTAAAAAAACAGCCAAATAAAAAAGACTGCATTCTTTCCAAAAGGTAGGAATGCAGTCTTTTTAGTGATATAATGTAGTTAAAAATGATTATCAAGGAACTGTTCATAAATATTGTTAGTCGCTTGACCTGCGTCACGCTTATCCATTCTAAGTCCTGCCGTGGCAGAAACAAAGGAATCAAAAATAAAGAATACTATAAAAGTCCACATGATTAAGTTGCCGAGCTTAACCGGAATTTTTTCAATAACCTTTGACATCATCGGGTAAATTGCGTATTAACGTATCAAGCACAAATCATTCATAAATACCGATTGATTTAATAACAGGGTTAGAACGGCTTTGGCGAATAACAAATCGGATACCATTTGCCTTTTTTCTCTTAAGATTAATAATCTTTTTAGCACCGATAACCGTGCCTTTGTATACACGCTTATACTTACCGTTTGCCTTTTTGATATAGATGTCGAAAAGCTCAACACGCTGGCTCTTTGCGATATCCTCCTGCAAAACCACAAAATTAACTTTACGTGTATCGCTAAAGTCAAAATCGAGAACGCCGTTGTCCTTTGTAAGCTCACCGAGTTCATTATAAACAATAGGATTTGCAGTGATATTCTTAATCATTGAACCGAACTTTTTAAGATTTTTAGCGTCTTTTTTATGGATTTCGCCCTGTGGAGTTGGCGGAATATTAAGAAGAAGCGTGCAGTTATTACCAACTGAATTAAGGTAGATTTTAAAAAGCTTTTTAGCACTTTTTGAGTTTCTGTTATCTTTTTCGTGGAAGAACCAGCCCTTACGGATTGATACGTCAACCTCAGCAGGAAACCAGCAGATATAAGCGTTCTTTTCGAGAATTTTTCTTGAGCCTAAATCCTCATCCATTTGGCTATATTTTTGAAGAGATGAAGCCTGATTTTCGTCCTGCTGGCTTAAAGCCATAATCCTGTCAGCCTCTCTCAAAGCGCAAGGAACAACGCTGTATTCGCTCTTTCTTGACTTTCCGCCCTCATTACCTACCCAACGGATATCGGGTCCGCAGATAGCAATATTGGCTTTTGGCTGAAGCTTACGGATAAGGTCGTAATATCTTTGCCAATCGTATTCAAATTTCTTAGCGTTTGAGCCCTTGGCGCCGTCAAACCAAACCTCGAAAATCTCGCCGTAATTAGTGAGAAGCTCGGTAAGCTGATTGCAAAAATAATCATTATATGCGTCTGTTCCGTAACGTTCATCGTGCATATCCCAAGGAGAAAGATAAATGCCGAAATCCATACCCTGCTCATGGCATTCATCGGATACTTCTTTAACGATATCGCCCTTATATGATGAATTTTTCACGCAAAATGACGTATATTCGCTTGGCCAAAGGCAGAAGCCGTCGTGGTGTTTACAGGTCAAAATAACACCCGTTGCTCCGGCAGATTTAGCGGTTTCAACCCACTGTTTAGCATTTATTGACTTAATTGTGAAATCCGTCGCCTTTTCAACGCCGGCTCCCCACTCTCTGTCGGTAGCGGTGTTCATTCCAAAGTGCATAAAGGTATAAAACGGTTTATCAACCAATGCAAGCTGATTAGCACTCGGCTTAACAGAGATGTATCTTTCAACATCTTTATCGTTAAGCGGATAGTTATTATTGTTAGTAGTCCAGTTTTTATCAAAATTATTAGCCATATTTTCCCCTTTTTAATAATCCTTACCCTTATTATTATCCTTAATAAAATTGTCCTTATCACCAAGCTGCCATACGCATTTATTATATAAGTACTGAAGCTTCTCCTTTAAATTGAGTTTAAAGGTAAACGCTCTTTTGTCGACCTCATCATAAGTCGGCGTCGCAAGCTTGGCAAACGGTGCATTGGTTTGGCTTGCAGCAAGAATAACAACATCATTATCATTGGGTAATGTGATTTCATTTTCGCCGTTTAAATCAAATTCAACAAGGTAAAAATACATTATCTTTGCATATTGTACTTCGCCATTTTTGTGACAATGAGTAAATTCATATCCGATTTTACCCTTTTTAACATAAGCGGTTTCGCCGAAATCATACAAATCCCAAGCGGCAAAACGCTCAAATGACGAAAGAACATTTCTGTTTATTTTCTTATCCCCAAGGATAAATTCTGCTGTCTTATCCCCCGCCATAGAAGCGCAGAGAAAAACAAGTCTGTTTTTATCCTTATCAAGTTTAATCCTTTGTGACGAGCAGACAAGAGAGTTTTTATTTGACTTATCAATATAAAATTTTACACCGTTTGCCATAATTTCATCAGGCACAAGAGTATCGGGAATTGTATATTCAAAATCTCCCTTCTGACCTTTTTTTGTAATAATGTTTTTATCAAACGGCAAATCAAGAGGCGTACTCTCAACTTTTTGAGCATCAAGTGAAGATTTTTTAAGCTTTAATGCAAAACTCTTAATTTCATAAGGCTTAAAGCTTGTGATAAGTTTACCGTCCTTAACTGTTGCGTCGCCCTTATTTTCTTCACTTGCATAAATTTCTCTTGCACTTTCGATTCCTTCGCCCAAAATGAGAGTGAAATTTTCAATTTCCGAATTCGCACCCTCGTTAAGCCTTACAACTATTTCGTTGCTGTTTTCCGCCTTTTTTATTGCACGGATAATAACGTCGTTAGTTGAAACCTCGCCGAAAGAATATTGAGTTTTAAGCTTACCCTGATGCTTAGTCGCAATATACGCAGTCATGGGGGTGACGAATTTTCTTGCTTCAAGCTGGGTAGCTGCCTGAGCCTTGCCCTTATGGCTGAAAATTGCATAAGAATATCTGTTAAGACCCAAATCCATAAATGATTGCATTGAGTCGATACGATAATTTTTCTTAGGAGTATGAATTGCGGTAAGGCGTAGGGTGTTATCCTTATATTTATCCCAGCCGTACTTACATTCACTCAAAACAGACACACCGAAGTCTCCGCTTTTATCGGTCAAACTAACCCACTTTTGCGCCGGAACTTCAAAAAGATTTTCAGTCATATTGCCACGTTCGATAGCGCCCAAGCCCAAATCAAACGTTGCCTTATCATTTTCGCACGTGAATGAAAATTTGTTTTTGGCAAGAGTTCTTAAGCTCTGCCATTCAATCTCGGAATAAACCTCGACTATATCGCAGCCGTCTGTAAGGGCAACAATATTAGTAAACGTGCTCTTTTTATCCTGCTGGATAACCTTAAACGATACCCTTGCAGGACCCTGCTCCAAAACAGTTACGGTAACAACATTAGGAATACGGTCGGCATCTTTATTTGCCTCTTTATAATTCATTTCCCAAGCCGGCCAATCCTTAGAACCTGTATAATTAAACAGACCGAGGGTAATCGGCTCTTTTAGTATTTCCTTTTCATCAAGTTCCTTATCAAGAATTGAAGAAATATTACCCTTGCGGTTAAGAGTTACGATATACTTTTGGTTTTCCATCATATTATCGTGATTGATTGAGATATCGCTTTTAACGCAACAAGGCTTATCGCTCAAACGGACGTCATAAATCCTTGTGCCGAGACTTTCAACATCTGCAATAAACACAAGTTCAAGCGTACCGTCAGAAAGGGTAGAGGTTTGGCTTTTAACCTCCTTTCCCTTTTCATCATAAACACGAACATAAGCACTTTGCAAATCTTCAAGTCTTACTGTTACAGCCCCTCGTCTTTGCGCTTCAACAGGGTTGAAAACCATAACGGGTATACCTGAGCAAAAATCTGTTTTCATAAGGCTTGAAACAGGCGAAACAAAAGCTTCAAGTTCATTGGTAAATTGATTCATTGAAACGGCATAATCGTTCCAAGAACGCTTATATACCCTTTGGCAGCTTGTGCCGGGAATATCATCGTGGAATTGATGAGCAATAAAACGCTTCCATGAACGGTTGATGGCTTTTTGGTTATAATCGGTCAATCCCAAATAAGAGGATATAACACCGCCACGTTCGCTCAAATCGGCAAGTTCCTCGCATCTTCTGTTCCAGCGCTTACCGATTGAACGTGAAGTATATCCGCCGACGCCGTGATTTGTCATAACAAGTTCATTTTTCCAAACAGGAAGCTTTGATTTTTGCTCAGACGTATATTTATCTTCAATATCGTGATAAATTTCATCGGCAGATGCGGCAATAACCTTAATATTGCTATTGTCGTTTTTCTTAATTTCCTGTTCAACAAAGGCAACGCTCTTTTCCTCCGGAGCACCGCCCCTGTCGCCTATTCCGTGGAAAATATACGTATCGTTAAGGTCATATTTTTCATTTTTCTTAAACTTATCAAGAACAAAATCCCAATCACGCAGTTTTTTAAGCGTATAGTAATAATCGTGAGGATTGACAGAAGCGTAAACCTCGCTGCCGTCGACGCCCTGCCACCTGCCGATATCAAACGGAATACCGTAAGCGCTGCCCCAAGCAAGCTTTTGAGTAGTGAAGCCCATCAAATTAGCATGGCGCTCGATAGCGGGAAGTGCCCAGCCAAAGCCAAAACAGTCGGGTAAGTAGATATCAACACTTCTTTTACCGAATTTCTCGTCAAAATACGAATTGCCGAAAAGAATATTTCTGAAAATTGCTTCAGGTGACGGAATATTTGTGTCACCGTTTTCAAAAGCAGAACCGCAAACATTCCATCTGCCGTTTTTGATATATTCTTTCATTTTTTCAAAGAGTTCGGGATAATATTCCTCCATAAGCTCGTATCTGTATGAGCCTTCAAATGAGAACTTATATGTAGGATATTTTTCGAAAAGTTTGAAGTTATCTACTAAGGTATTATATATGTATTTACTTACAGTCGTTTCAAAATCCCAACTCCACACCGTATCAAGGTGTGAAGTTGCAACGGTATATATTTTTTTATCAGCCATTATTGTTACCTCTTATTTCGGGTAAATCAGATATTTTTCAAAATCCGTCACACTTATATTTTCGGCAATACAAAGTCAGTGACAACTCATATTGCAACAATATTAACAAGCTTGCCGGGAACGTAGATTTCCTTTTTAATTTCCTTGCCAGAAATTTCTGCGGCAATCTTTTCATCCTGCTTGGCAAGAGCAATAGCATCCTCTTTGCTGATATCTACAGGAACAACAATTCTTGAACGGACCTTACCCTTAACCTGAAGCGCAATTTCAACGTCGTTTTCCTGAGTCTTTGACTCATCAAAGCAAGGCCACTGAGCCTCGTGTACTGCGCCGCCGAAGTTCATAATCTGCCACATTTCCTCTGTTACGTGAGGTGCAAAAGGATTAAGAATAATTGTCAAATCACGAAGTTCTGCCTTATTAACACCATTTGCATACATTTCATTAACCAATGTCATCATTGAAGCAATGGCTGTGTTGCACTTAAGGCTGTCGATATCTTCCGTAACCTTTTTAATTGTTTTATGCATAATAGCCTCAAGCTGTGGTGAATATTCATTTCCGTCCTTAACAATTTCCTGCAAGTTCCAGAAACGCTCAACAAACCTCTTACAGCCCTTGATTGAATCGCTGTTCCAAGGCGCAGCCTTTTCAAAGTCGCCGATAAACATTTCATAAAGACGCATTGTATCTGCACCGTATTGGTCAACGATTTCGTCAGGGTTAACAACGTTGCCCCTTGACTTAGACATCTTTTCACCGTTTTGACCAAGAATCATACCGTGAGAGGTACGCTTTTGATAAGGCTCCTTAGTAGGGACAACACCGATATCATAAAGGAATTTATGCCAAAAACGAGAATAGAGAAGATGAAGTGTTGTATGCTCCATACCACCGTTATACCAATCAACAGGGCTCCAATATTCTGCAGCCTCCTTAGATACAAGCTCCTTATCGTTATGAGGGTCCATATATCTTAAGAAATACCAAGACGAACCTGCCCACTGAGGCATAGTATCGGTTTCTCTCTTAGCAGGCTTACCGCAGCAAGGACAAGTTGTATTAACCCAATCAGTCATTTTAGCAAGCGGAGATTCGCCCGTATCTGTCGGCTCATAGGAGTCAACCATAGGAAGTCTTAAAGGAAGCTCGCTTTCAGGAACAGGAACATATCCGCAATCGTCGCACTTAACGATAGGAATCGGCTCGCCCCAATATCTTTGACGTGAGAATACCCAATCACGAAGCTTGAAGTTGACCTTTTGATGTCCTTTACCCTCTTTTGTGAGCCATTCTGTAATAGCTTCTTTAGCCTCTTCAACGCTCATACCTGTAAGGAATGCCGAATTTACAAGCTTGCCTGTTGCACAATCGGTAAACGCTTCGTTTTCAACTCCGACCTTTGAGCCTGCAACAACCTCGATAATAGGCA
>DAVZKM010000107.1:0-6489 GCA_052272245.1 Eubacterium sp. | reverse complement strand
CCTATCCCCGACACGCAAAACGTTGAATACTCAAAGGAATATGAGGAAGAAAATAAGTTATAAAAAAACGGCTGCCACGCAAAAAAGTGACAGCCGTTGAGCTTTTATTTGTCTTTATTTTATTACCTTATATCCTGCGTCGGTAACAGCTTTTTCAAGAACGGTTAAATCAACGTCCTTATCAAGCAAAACTTCTGCCTCGCATTTTTCGTGGCTTGCGCTTGCCTCTTTAACGCCGTTGACAGCCTCAAGTGCTTTTTTTACGGCAGCCTCGCAATGAGGGCACATCATTCCCTCAATCTTAATGATTTTTGTCATAATTTTTTCCTCCTTATTTTGAGCGGTGATATTAAGATTAATATCAACCGGCTTTTTCTTTTTATCACGCTTTGGCGAATGGACTTTTACGAGATTAAGCCTGAGCGCATTAGTAACAACACAAAAGCTTGAAAGGCTCATTGCTGCCGCACCGAACATAGGATTAAGAGTCCAGCCGAATATCGGAATCCACACACCTGCTGCAAGCGGAATGCCGATAATATTATAAATAAATGCCCAGAAAAGATTTTCGTGGATATTGGTAAGCGTCTTTCTGCTTAACCTGATTGCACCCGACACGTCGGTAAGCTTACTGTTCATAAGCACAACATCTGCCGCATCTACCGCAACGTCAGTACCTGCACCGATTGCGATACCCACATCGGCACGTGTAAGCGCCGGTGCGTCGTTTATTCCGTCGCCTACCATCGCTGTCTTGCCGTAGGTCATAAGTTCTTTAACAACGCTTTCCTTGCCGTCAGGGAGCACATCGGAGATAACGGTATCAACACCAACCTGCTTACCGATTGCCTTTGCGGTTTTTTCGTTATCGCCCGTCAGCATAACAACACGAATACCCATATTTTGAAGTTCTTTAATCGCCTTAGGACTGTCCTCTTTAATAACGTCAGCAACTGCAATTATACCGAGAAGTTTATTATCATCCATAAACAAAAGCGGCGTTTTGCCGTTTTGAGCAAGTTCTTCTGCCTTATTTTTGATATTATCATCAACAGAAATTTTACTTGAAATAAATTTCATACTTCCGCCTACAACAGTTTTTCCGTCAACATTTGCCGACAAGCCGTTGCCTGCAAGCGCCTTAAAAGAAGTTGCATCAAAACACTTAACATTTTTTTGTTCGGCATATTCGCAAACTGCCTTAGCAAGCGGATGCTCACTCTTTTTTTCAATAGAATATGCAAGCGATAAAAGCTCGTTTTCGCCTGCGAATGCGATTACGTCCGTAACCTTAGGCTCGCCTTTAGTGATTGTGCCGGTTTTATCAAGAGCGACAATCTGCACTCTACCCGTTTCCTCAAGCGAAGCCGCAGTTTTGAAAAGAATACCCGACTTGGCCCCCTTGCCGTTGCCGACCATAACCGCAACAGGGGTTGCAAGGCCAAGAGCACACGGACAGCTTATTACAAGAACGGAAATACCACGTGCAAGCGCATAACCGAAGCTTTCACCTACAAAAAGCCAAACGCAAAGAGCGATAAGGGCAACACCAATTACACAAGGCACAAATACACCGGATACCTTATCTGCAATCTTTGCAATCGGAGCCTTTGTAGCGGCAGCGTCACTTACCATTTTAATAATTTGCGAAAGTGTTGTATCCTCGCCGACAGCAGTTGCACGACACTTGATATAGCCCGACTGATTAATAGTTGCACCCGATACCTTATCGCCGACAGCCTTATCAATAGGAATACTCTCGCCTGTAAGCGCAGACTCGTCAACAGCCGTTTCACCCTCAATAATTACTGCATCAACGGGAACACTCTCGCCGGGTTTTACAACAAAAATATCATTAATCTTAACATCGGCCACCGCAACAACAATTTCCTTACCGTCTTTGATAAGCGTTGCATTCTTCGGCGCTAAATTCATAAGAGATTTGAGTGCATCCGTCGTTTTGCCCTTTGAATATGCTTCAAGCATTTTGCCCACGGTAATAAGAGTTAATATCATTGCCGCCGATTCAAAATAAAATTCATGCATAAGGCTCATAACTTTTTCACTGTCGCCTGCAAGCTGCGCAGAAGTCATAAGAAAAAGTATAACCGTACTGTAGCCAAACGAAGCGGCAGAGCCTAACGCAACAAGTGTATCCATATTAGGGCTTTTATGAATTATACCTTTAAAGCCGTTGATAAAGAATTTTTGGTTAATAACCATAATAATTACTGCAAGCAAAAGCTGAGCCAATCCCATTGCAATATGATTATTTTCCATAAATGACGGCAGTTTCAAGCCCCACATCATATGCCCCATTGAAATATACATAAGCGCAACAAGAAATATTACCGACCAAATAAGTCTGTTTCTTATTTTAGGCGTTTCGGTGTCCTTAAGCTCACTGCCCGATACACTCTCTGCCCTTTTGTCATTGCCCTTAACGCTTGCGCCGTAGCCTGCCTTTTCAACAGCGGCAATTATTGCTTCGCTGCTTGCCGTTCCCTCAACACCCATTGAATTGGTAAGCAGGCTCACTGCACAGCTTGTTACACCGTCAACAGCATTAACCGCCTTTTCAACCCTTGAACTGCAAGCGGCGCAGCTCATACCTGTTACATTATATTGCGTCAAAAAAATCACCTCAAAACTATTTCATTAATTTTTGAAGAGTTTTTAAAAGGTCATCAACCGTTTCGGTTTTGCCCGCCTTAATATCGTCTGTAACGCAAGTCTTTATATGCATTGAAAGAAGCTCCTTGTTAAATGAATTAAGCGCCGCATTAGCCGCCGCAACCTGAGTAATGATATCCGTACAATACACATCTTCCTCAATCATACGCTTAATTCCTCTTATTTGACCCTCAATTCTGTTAAGGCGATTTATAAGTGCCTTTTGCTCTTCGTCTGTTCTGTGCTTCGTTTTACCGTGGCAACAGCAACAGTCTTTTTTATTATCATTAGTTTCCATTAAATCACTCCTTATACCCTCACGGGGTATCTTGATTATATACCCACATAGGGTATTTGTCAAGAAAAAAGAATAAAAAATAAAGGGCAAACACAGTTTGCCCCTACAAATTCAAAAGATTTTGAGTAATACGTAGTTTTTCCGAGTTCTCCATACGAAAATATTATCAGTTCTGTTTTCTGACTATATCATATTCCGAGCCGCTCGGTCTAAAATATCTGCACGTCTTGTTTTGTTCCTCACAAAAGCGGACATATTCGTCCTCATCAAGCACAAGCGAGCAAAAGCATTCGTCCGTTTCCTCGTCATATTCATTATACCAGCATTTTTCGCACAACAAATCCAAATCTATCCCTCTTTTACATATTCCAAAACAACAAATGAAGCCGTTAGCTTAATGTTTTTCACACTGTCAAGCTTTGCCTTGTCGCTATCGCTTGTTCTGTAAAAATACGGCGTCATAGAAAACAGCGTTTTTAAATCATCCCTTGAGATATCAAATGTGTTTGAAATTTTATTTTTAGATTTCAAAGTAAAAAGCGAGGTTTCAGGCGCTTTTTCATCATTAAGATACGGTTTATCATAAAGAATATTTTTAAGTTCAATCAAATGATTATCGCCCGGAATAACGCTTAAAATCCTGCCTCCCGGCTTAATTACACGGTAAAATTCCTTTTCATTAAACGGTGCAAAAAGATGCATCGCCGTGTCAATCGAATTATCGCAAACAGGAATATGGGCAAGATTTGCCACAAAATAATTATGCTCTTTGCGATAGGCTGCGGCAAGACGTACCATTTCTTTGCTGATATCAAAGCCGTAAAGCTCGCCGGAATAATCGTCATAATATCCCTCACCACAGCAAATATCAAGCACAGTACCGTTTAATTTTGAGTTGACATAATCACATAAAAAGGAATAATATCCCTTTTGCAAAAATTCACGTCTTGCATGAGCCGATTCCCTGCTATCGCCCTTTTTGTCACCGCTTTTAGATGTCAGCAAAAGATTAACATACCCCTGCTTTGCAAAATCGAATGAGTGATTGTTGTCACATTTAAGCGTTTTGCCGAAAATATTTAATTTTTCACCGCAAACAGGGCATGTTAAAATATTCATAAAACTACCTATCAAAACGGGCGACATAACAGTCGCCCCTACGTATAAATATATCTATTAATGATGGAAAAGGCGGATACCTGTCATTGCCATTGCCATACCGAAACTGTCGCAACATTCGATAACAGCGCCGTCACGAACAGAGCCGCCCGGCTGAGCAATATACTTAACACCCGAACGAGCCGCACGTTCAATATTATCCTCAAACGGGAAGAAAGCATCAGAGCCGAGAGCAACATTTGTCATTTTCTCGTGCCAAGCTTTCTTTTCCTCTGCAGTGAAAGGCTCAGGGCAAGTGGTAAAATATCTCTGCCATACTCCGTCTTTGAGCAAATCCTCATATTCATCTGAAATATAAAGGTCAATTGCATTATCAGCCTCGCACTTGCGAAGGCCGTCAATAAACGGAAGATTGAGTACCTTTTCGTTATGGCGAAGCCAAAGATTATCAGCCTTATTGCCTGCAAGGCGGGTGCAATGGATACGGCTTTGCTGGCCTGCGCCTACACCGATAGTCTGTCCGCCCGAAGCGTAGCAAACCGAATTTGACTGAGTATATTTAAGAGTGATAAGTGAAATAAGAAGGTCAATCTTAGCAATTTCGGGAATATCCTTGACCTTAGTAGGCATATCATCAAAAAGCGACATAGTGAGCTTAGCGTCATTCCTCTTTTGCTCAAACTTAATGCCGAACACCTGCTTTGTTTCCATTTCCTCAGGCTGATAGTTAGGGTCCATCTTAATGATAAGATAATTACCTCTTCTCTTAGCCTTAAGAATTTCAAGTGCCTCATCGGTGTATGACGGAGCAATAATACCGTCGCTGACCTCTTTAACAAGAAATTTTGCAACGCTTGCGTCACATTCATCGCTCAAAGCGGCAAAATCGCCAAATGATGATACTCTGTCACAGCCTCTTGCACGAACGTAAGCCTGTGCAATTGGAGAAAGTTCTAAATCATCACAAACCATACAAACCTTGCGTTCAACATCGCTGAGCGGTTGAGCAACTGCCGCACCTGCCGGAGAAACGTGCTTAAACGAAGCGGCGCTCGGCAGACCCGTAGCCTCCTTTAGTTCCTTAACAAGCTGCCAAGAATTGAATGCGTCAAGAAGATTGATATAACCTGCCGCACCGTTCAAAATTTCAAAAGGAAGCTCTTTACCGTCCATATGAATCCTTGCCGGGTTTTGGTTTGGGTTGCAACCGTATTTAAGCTTATACTCTGTCATCTTTACATCACCTTTCAGTAATTTATAATTTAGGTATAATATTTTATACCATTACATTGAAAAATGCAATAGAGAATGATACAATAATTCAAGGTGATACAAAATGAACGGCATATTAGCAGTAAATCATTTCTTAAACGGCGAAAAATATGACACACTTCACAAGCATCTTGCAGCTTCGGCAAAGAAGTGCGGCATTAATCTAAATATTAAAACGAACTTGGAGCTTGCAACGCAAAAGGCACAGGCTGACTTTGTGCTGTTTTGGGACAAGGACGTTAACCTTGCAAGAAGAATTGAAAAAAGCGGAACTCCGGTATTTAATTCTTCCGATTCAATCGAAAAATGCGACGATAAAGGCAGAACATATATTGAACTCGACGGCATTGTGCCTCAACCCAAAACTCTTATTGCCCCGAAATGCTATTTCAAATCGGATATGAGCGAATTTGTAGAAAAAGCAATTGATATTCTCAGCTTGCCGCTTATTTTCAAAGAGTCGTTCGGCTCGTTCGGAGCTCAGGTATTTTTATGCAATACTAAGGAAGAGATTTACTCTCACATAAGCGAAAAGCCTTTTATTCTTCAAAAATTCATCAGCACCAGCAAGGGTCACGACAAGAGGATTGAAATAATCGGCGGAAAATTTATTTGTGCGGCTGAAAGAGAAAACAAAAATGATTTTCGCTCAAACATTACTAACGGCGGCACAATGAAAGCCTGCACACCGACTTGCGCTGAAATTGAAACTGCAATAAAAGCGTGCGAAGCCCTCTGCTTAACCTTTGGCGGAGTTGATATTCTTGACGACGGCAGTGTTTGCGAGGTCAATTCAAACGCACATATAATCAACATAATGAACTCAACAAAAATTGACGTTGCGCCGTATATTTTTGAAACAATTAAGGAAAAAGTAAAATGAGCGGAGTATTGATTTACAGTGAAAAGGAAGTAAAGCGCAACACCTTTGCGATAAATAAATTTAAAGAAGAACTTGGTGTAACGCTTGCAACAGACGATTATGACGGCACGGCTGATTTTGTAATAAACAGAACAAATAATTACAAAATCGCAGAAAAATTTGAGAAAAAAGGGATACGTGTTTTTAACCCCTCCTCTCTCTCAAAGCTTGCCAACAACAAGCAGCTTTGCTACGAATTTATGGA
>DAVZKM010000106.1:0-6552 GCA_052272245.1 Eubacterium sp. | reverse complement strand
GATGTTGATGGCACTGTTACATCCTATGAGGGTGATGCATCATACATAGAGGATGGCTCGATTGGTCAAGTAATGGTTGAAATACCAAAATTCTATATCAAGGAATTTGGTGACGAAATTGCCAATAAAGATTACACTTATATCTGCAAAGAAAAATTAAATGGTTATAGACTGCCTCAGGCTTTCTATAACAAGAATGGTGATGAACTTGATACCATTTATATCGGTGCCTACATAGGCTCTGAAAATGAAAATGGTGACTTAGAGAGCGTATCAGGACTGAGAAAGTATATCTCAACAGAACACAACCTTGAATATTTCAGGAATGCAGCAACAAAGAGCAGAAACAACAATTGGCATTTGTTTGATGCAATGGAGTACAGTGATGTCATTGTGCCATTGTTTACTGTTGAATTTGCAACACTTGACTCTCTCTCTGTAATGCAAGGTTATAAAAATTATGCTGATTTGTCTTTTGTTGTTGCCAATGATGATATCAATAAGGGAAAATCAAATATTCTTAAAACGTATGATGTTGATAATATTGATGACTTTAGTTTTATTGTCGGTCAGGAAATAACAATCCCATATAATTATGAAAACATTGATGAGGTTGACGATACTGATGATATTGATTATTGGGTAAAATATATGAATGACACTAAGCATAATGCGTATGCAGTAAGACGGATTACAAGTATTACAACAGCATTTGATGATGTTAAGCAGTGTAATTATATTGTGGTTGAATTCAGTGGCTCACCCATTTATGCAGAGAATGGCTTGGAAATATATCTGCAGGGTGATAGATGTGGTATGACCAATGAAATAAGTGCATCATCAGGTTACATTAAGGCAAAAACAGAGGACTTATCTGCTTTTGTTTACAGAGGACTCGAAAATCTCTATGGCTCAGGTTATGACAATTGGCTTGATGGTATTTTGTGTACAGCGGGAACATATAACATTTGTGAGGATATTACAAAATATTCAAGAACTGTTACAGATGATTATGTTGCTTTGTCTTATGATAAACCGTCACTATCAGGATATATTACACAACTTGGTACAGATGCAGAGCATCCTTGGGCGAAATTTCCATCAGCTTTAGGTGGAACATCTGAGCAAGATTATTGTGACTATATGTCGACAGCTAAAAGAAGCGGAACAATAGCAAGCCCTTATGGCTATTGTTTTGGCAATAATGACCTTGATTCCTCTTGTGGTCTGTTGGCTGCTAATACTACACAAGTTACAGCTAAAAATGGCGTTGCCCGCCTCTCTTATAAGTCATTTAATTAGGGGGAGTGGGGGAGTATTCCTCCCACTCATTCAAAATTTTAATATAGGGGTATGTAAGACCATATATTCAAATCGAACTTTTGAAGGAGTGTATCAGAAATGAAAGTAAAAAGCGGAACAATGCCATCACCATATGATGTCAGTATCAGTGATGGTAATGCAATCATAAGATTTGCAGAAAATGTTATTGAAAAGCAAAACACACCACAGCCGAGAAAGAGGCAAAATCAGGCAGATGCACCTGACGAGGAAATCACAACATATTATGAGTATGATTGTTATACTCTTGTTGTACCAAATCGTGCTGGACTGATTGATGACCTTAACAGTAATCTTGCAGAGTGGATTGCAAAGGCAAAGCAGAATACAGCTGTTGCTCTTGCAAATGAAATCAGAGCCAAGAGAGATGAACTCCTTGCAGAAACCGACAAGGAAATGGCTTTTGACAGGCTCGATATTCACATTCCTGACAAGATTACTGCAACTACCTTGCTCTCTGTTGTAAAAGCGTTTATAGGTGGTATAGGTGGCATTCTCAATGGCGATATGGCACGATACAGGCAAGCTTTGAGGGATGTACCTCAGCAAGAGGGATTTCCATATAATGTGAAATTTCCTATCAAGCCAAATATGTAATCACTCGCACTTGTTGTGTGGGTGATTTTTTATATCAATTTCATAAAGTGAGGACTTTAAAATGGTTAAAATTTTTAATATACCATCAATAGTTGGTGGTGTTGTGGGTGGTATTATCTCATTTCTTTTTGGTGGATTTGATGTGCTGCTCATAACTTTTATAATTATGATGTGCCTTGACTATGCAACAGGCATCATAAAGGGCATATACACAAAGACATTATCGAGTGAACTCGGCAAGAAAGGCATTCTCAAAAAATTCCTTATGTGCATTGTTGTTAGTGCAGCTATGCTCTTACAGAGGATTGCTGGAATACCTCTAAGAGAAATAACAATTGTTTTCTTTATTTGTAATGAGGGCATATCACTGCTTGAAAATGCAGCTGAGTTTATACCTATACCTGACAAAATTAAAGTGGTGCTACTACAGTTAAGAGGCACAAAAGAGCCTAAAAAAAATACAACAGATGACATTGACAAGGATGAAGGTGATGAATATGAGTAAAACATATTTTGGTGTTGACATCAGTGAGCATAATGGCACTGTTGATTGGTCTGCTCTTGCAAAGAAAGTTGACTTTGCTATCTTGAGAATAGGATGGGTAGGCAACAACTCAAACAAGATGGATATCAGATTTGTTGAGAACTATAAGGCAGCCAAGAAAGCCGGTGTTAAACTTGGTGCTTATGTGTATATGTACTCAAAATCAACATCAGCAGCCATTAAGGGTGCAGAGTGGATTCTCAAGCAAATCAAAGGCTATGATTTTGAACTGCCTATCTATTGTGATATGGAAGATGCGAGTATTGCCGGTCTTGGCAAGAAAACACTTACAGATATAACTGATGGCTTTAACAGAACAATTAAGGCTGCCGGTTACACTGTAGGTATCTATGCAAACAAATATTGGTTTGATAGCAAACTCAATCCATCTGTTAAAAAATATCACACTTGGATAGCACACTACACATCCGGCACCGGAAAGTACAAGGGTGAGTATGAGATGTGGCAGAACTCATCAGATGGCTCTGTATCAGGTGTTAAAGGCAGAGTTGATACCAACTATCTCTATGAGGATATCTTTGCATCAGACAAGCCATCAGCACCAAAGCCAAGCACCACAACAGCCAAGAAAACTGTTGATGAAATCGCAAGAGAGGTAATCAATGGCAAATGGGGTAACGGTGATGAGAGAAAGAAGAAATTGACCTCTGCCGGTTACAACTATAATGCAGTTCAGAAAAAGGTCAATGAACTTGTATCAGCCACAAAGAAAAAGTCAATAACAGAAATTGCGAAAGAGGTAATTCGGGGCAAGTGGGGTAATGGCTCTGCTCGAAAAAGTCGACTTGAAAAGGCAGGGTATAATTACAATGCTGTTCAAAAAAAGGTCAATGAATTACTCTATGGCAAGTAAAGAAATGCCCTCAAGGTTTGATGCCTTGAGGGTCTTTTTTTATGTATTAATTATTATTTACATTATAAATGTTAAATTATATCTAAATGCCATAGAGTCCGCCGTATTGACTTATTATGATAGCGGCGGCTTTTGGGTCAGGGTGTTTTATATTGATAGGGTATTGCAGTTTTTTTATATAACTAAACAAAAAATCAACTCCTTAATTTACTTTTTTATTCTATGAAAAAGTTGAAATTTTGTTAATTTGATTATAAATTATTCTTCGTTTTGAAATTATCAATAACAACATAATAACGCTCATAGGCTTTTTTAACAGCGTCGTCCCAGCTGATATAAATACCACTTTGTGCTTTTTTGCCAACTTCTTTAAGAAGCGCTTTGTTATTCATAATATTATTGAGCGTTGCTTTGATTGAATGGGCGCTTTCCATACATAAAAAGCCTGTTTTGCAGTCCTCAACACCCTCTGCCGCACAACTGTCACGTACCAAAAGGCTTGGCGTTGCGCACGCCGCTGCTTCTCTTACAACGAGGCCGTTTGTATCAAAGGTTGACGGGAAAAGAAGCAAATCGGAAATTCCGTAATATCCTAAAAGCTCGTTTCTGTCTATTATTTTTCCTGTCCAAATGACATTGTCGGCAATACCGCATTTGCGAATTTTTTTCTTGATTGCATTTTCGTCTGCACCGAAGCCAAGCATAATGAGCCTGAATTCCCCGCCTTCGTTTTTCAGCATTGCACAGGCGTCGAGGATAAGCTCAATATTTTTGTACCAAATCATTCTGCCTGTATAGATAAAAAGCGGGATATTGTTTGGTATGTTATGCTTTCTTTTAATAAGCGCAATATCATCGTCACTTACGTTTGTTATAGGTAAATCGCAACCGTTTGGCATAACAATATAATCGCCCTCATATCCGACCCTGCGAAGCGAGTCGGCAGTACCTTTGCTTGTTACCCAAACTTCGTCTGCGGCATTGATGTTGTTAAGCAAAAATCGATATGCAAAATCTCTTGCCGGCTTTGTCGGAACTCGTCTGTCAAAATCGTATTCATATTTTGTGTGATAAGTAAGCACGGTTGGGATTTTTTTCTTTTCCACAACACGTCTGAAATAATAACTTGTTGCAAGAGGCGCATGAGAGTGGAGCAGGTCAAAATTCATATTGATTATGTCCTGATGAAGTTTATCCTTAAAAGGCCAACCTATGCTGTAGCCCTCTTTTGACGGAAGCCACCAACTTTTGTATCTGTAAATTTGATAATCATATCTATAGTCAAGCTGATTTGGGTTTTTTGGTGTAACAACAACCGCTTCGCCCAAATTTTTATTGATTATTTGCGCATAACTTTGGGCAACGTTGCTTATTCCGTCGGTTGTCGGCGGAAATGCGTCGGTTCCGATTGCTATTTTTAATTTCTTTTTATCGTTCACTTGGTTTAACTCCGTATAATTTGATTGAGATTTTACTAAGTTTAGCACAAAATAAGAGAAAAGTAAACATTTGACAAATATTTTATAATTATATTATAATTTCTATAATAAAAAACCAAATTTCCCTTGATTAAGTTGTTGAAATACTTTATAATAATTTTTGAATGTAGATTTGGAGGAATGGATTATGTCACAAACATATTCTGTTTCGCTTGAAAAGATGATCGATTTTCATAAGCTTGAAACGGTTTATATGCCACGCTCGGCTGACGAAATTATGATTACAACAAGCGAGGTTAATCGTCCCGGTATTGTTTTGACGGGATATACCGATTATTTTGATTCTTTGAGAATTCAGATTCTCGGTTGGACAGAGATAGGATTCATTCGCAGTATGAAACCTGATGAGAGGGAGGCGGCTCTTGATTGCTGGCTTTCGCTTAAACCTGCCGCTGCGGTGGTTACAAGAGGTCTTGAAATCCCCGATTATCTTTACGACGCTTGCAAAAAGCACGAAATTCCGCTTCTTAAGACGGAAGAGGAAACATCACCGTTTTTAGCCGCACTGATTGAATTTCTTAACACAGAACTTGCGCCAAGAATCACAAGGCACGGTGTTCTTGTTGAGGTTTACGGCGAAGGCGTTCTTATCACCGGTGAAAGCGGTGCAGGTAAGAGCGAAACTGCTATTGAACTTATCAAGCGTGGTCATCGCCTTATTGCGGATGATGCTGTTGAAATCAGAAAAATTAACGAAAGAACACTTCGTGGCAATTCACCGAGTAATATTCGCCATTTTGTTGAACTCAGAGGCATCGGTATTATTGATGCAAGGCGCATTTTCGGTATGGGTGCCGTTAAACCGAGTGAAAAAATTGATATGGTTATTCAGCTTGAGGCTTGGGATTCAACAAAGGCTTATGACAGGCTCGGCCTCGATAATGAATATGCAAATGTTCTCGGCGTAAAGATTCCGGCTATTACCGTTCCTATTACTCCGGGCAGAAATCTTGCAGTTATTGTTGAAACAGCCGCAATGAATAACCGTCAAAAGAAAATGGGTTACAATGCGGCAAAGGATCTGATGATAAGCCTTGGTATGGACGATGTCCAGCCGGAGGATAAGGAAATTGAAATTTGGCAAAGCTAAGTCAAATTTTGTTTATATAAATCATAAAAGAGGTAAAACATAATGTATACAATTGGTATTGATTTAGGCGGAACAAATATTGTTGCGTCGGTTGTAGATGACGATTACAATATTATCGGCACTTCAAAGACTCCTACGAACGCTCCGAGAAGTGCAGACGAAATCTTTGACGATATTGCAGAGGTTTGTGAGGAAGCGGTCAAAGCGGCAGGTCTTACTATGGAGGATATCGATAGCGTAGGTATGGGTACTCCGGGTACGGTTAATCAGGACGGCATTATTGAATTTGCAAACAATCTTGCGTTTAATAATGTTCCTGCAAGAACTATGCTTGCAAAGAGAATTAATAAGCCCGAGGAAAAGGTATTTATTGAAAATGATGCTAACTGCGCAGCATTAGGCGAGGCTTATGCGGGCTGCGGAAACGGCGCTAAGGACTTTGTTGCAGTAACTCTCGGTACAGGTGTAGGTTCGGGTGTAATTATCGGCGGCAAAATCGTAAACGGTGTAAACTATGCCGGCGGCGAGTGCGGTCATATGGTAATCGTTGTTGACGGCGAACAGTGTTCTTCGGAAAATGTTCTGAATTCTTACCGGAGATTGGAAG
>DAVZKM010000105.1:0-6583 GCA_052272245.1 Eubacterium sp. | reverse complement strand
AAATATGTAATTTGTTAAAAATGTATATTGTGTATATTCTTGCATTATTTTGCTTAAAATCATTTGAATAATTACGTTTTTTTATTTTTTGCCGTCAAAATGAAAGAAAGCCGAAGCACCTAAGCGCCCCGGCTTTCCCCTCTCTGTCATTACAAACTATGGAGGACCAAGAGTTTGAAATGGTGCGGTCCATTTCAAATCAACCATATTATAGTGCAACTTGCATAATATGTCAAGCATTTTGTTAAAATGTTTTGATATATGTTATATAAAAACAGAAATTATGTCGCATTTTGCGGTCTGTGCCAAAAAGAGAAAATAATTGTACTATGCTGTAAATGTGTGTTGACTTAGAACGAATGTTTGTATAATATCGAACACAAAGGCTTGTCCCTTTTGCCACTCAAGTTGCGGCTTCACCCACCGTGCTTAAACGGGAGGTCTTTAAATAATTTTCAGTAAAGGCAGGTTGATTTGT
The DNA here is from genome assembly GCA_052272245.1 of Eubacterium sp. Classification (GTDB taxonomy): domain Bacteria; phylum Bacillota; class Clostridia; order Oscillospirales; family Acutalibacteraceae; genus Eubacterium_R. The sequence continues at coordinate 6,105 of DAVZKM010000105.1, read as the reverse complement.
GATGGATATTGACGAACTCGCTAAGGAATACGATAAGCAGTATAAAGTGCTTTGCGCCAAGGTTGACGGACTAAAGCCTCTTTTAAGTGTTTATCGTGGTGAGGATTTGTTTAAGCTGAGAAGAAAGATGAGAATATATTACGATATGGCATGTGAATGCAGAAAGGTATACTTTATGCTGACGGATTATTACATGGAGGATGAAATATGAGTGGATTTTTTGAGGAATTTATGGGCTCGTATAATCCGTTTGACAGTGCTGGATATGACGAGCAGGTGATAATGCGCAATTCTCTTTTTGCCGTTATTCCGAAAATTGCTAAAAACGAGCTTACTCAAATGCAACGGATTTGTTTTGAAATGTTTTATTTTGAAAAGAAAAATCAAAAACAGATTGCCGCAGTTCTCCATATTTCGCAGCCCTCTGTGTGCAGACATTTGAAAAGCGCAAAAATGATTATTGAAAAAATCGGAGGCTATTGTATTCTCAGTATCAAAAAAACAAATGAACAATGGGAAAAATTACAATAAACGCACAAATGAAGCGATACCGACAGCACCGCTTCTATGTGAACGACTGATACGGCTAAGGCTGTTTTAAAGATGCTTTGCACCACCCAAGCTAACAGCCGAAAAGCGAAAAATAAAAGTCCCAATAGCACTTTTCGGTGCTTTTGGGACTTTGTTTTTTATTCATACCGCACCTATTTATACTATGTGCGGGTCATCTTTTTGTGAGCATTCAGGCGATTATAAATGCAATAATAAGCATAACCAAATATATTGCAGGTTGGTGTAAAATATATACCCAAAGGCTGTTTTTTCCGACAAAGCATAAAAATTTACTTCTTTGCTTATACATACCCTTCGGGAATTTTTCTTCTTTTGCAAGCTCACCGATAAATGCGCCAAAAAGGAATACGAATAGCCACGGAATAATTGAAAAATAGTCAGCGCTTTTAAAATTATTTGAATAAATGCCGATGGGAGCTAAAAAATCGTATTGATATAAAGCGTCAGGCAATTTGATTAAACCGAAAAGCATAGTTCTTGTGTTTATTCCGTAGGTAAATGCAAATAAAATAAGCGAAACTATTGCACCGACTTTGTAGTTTATTTTGTTAATGATTGGCATTAATATTCCTGTTATAATCATTGAGCAACCGAGGCAGTGAAGTATGCCGAAATAAATTTCGCTTCCCTCAAAGCCGAAAAACGGCATAATAACAGCGGTGAAAAGTGTAATTATAAGTCCGGCGCCAAGCACGGTAAAGCCACGCTTTATCGTATTTCTCGAAAGTCTTGAGCATATTCCCGAAATAATAATAAATACAGCCCAAAACAGCGGTTGAACGGTGCAAAGCGCATCAAATACTTTGTAGCCCCAGTTAAAACCCAAAACGTCGCCGACATCAAGAAACGCATGGTGCAAAATCATACATAAAATTGCAAAGCCTCTCAGTTCGTCAAGCATATAGATTCTTTTTCTTTTTGATTTTTCTGCCATATTTTTCTCCAAAAAATTATTAACAAGATTATAACATAAATTATTTGTGTTGTATACACCGAAATTTTGTGATATAATGTTTAAGATTTTAAGAAAATATTTTAAACTGTCTTGTTTATAAAGAGGTGTATTGTTTATGAAGGAATTTCACGGTGAATATAAGGGCGAAGCTCTTGTGACGGTTAATTCAACAAATACGGCTGCTGCCGTAGGCTCCGGCTCCCTTCCTGTTTTCGCAACTCCGATGATGCTTGCACTTATGGAGGAGGCAACCTGCGAGGCGGCTTCTGCTATCCTTGATGACGGCGAGACTACGGTCGGCATAAAGGTGGATATTACGCACGATAAGGCAAGCGCTATGGGTGCAACTGTTTCGGCAAGTGCAAAGCTTGAGGCGGTTGACGGCAGACGTCTTGTTTTCTCTGTCAGCGCTAAGGATGATAACGGCAATATAATAGGCAAGGGCACAATTGAAAGATTTGTTGTTAATTGCGATAAATTTATGAAAAAGGTAAATGGCTAATGAGATATAAGACAGTGATTTTTGATTTTGACGGTACGATTTGCGATACGGGCGAGGGTATACTCAAAAGTGCAAAGTTTGCACTCGATTATTATAATATTGAAGCTCCCGATTATACCGAGCTTACTTATTTTATCGGGCCTCCGCTTCTTGTGACTTTTCAGGAAAAGTTTGGCGTTGATGCGGCAATGGCAGATAAACTTGTCAAAAAATACAGAGAGCGTTATACAAATAAAGGGCTTCTTGAAAGCAAGCTTTATGACGGAATTAAGGAACTTCTTGCAAAGCTTAAAGCGGAAAATATAAAGCTTGGCATCGCTTCCTCAAAGCCGCAGGATTATGTTGAGGCTTTGCTTGACCATTACGGTGTTAAATCATATTTTGATGTTATTTGCGGTGTGACATTTTCTGCCGATTGCGAGTCAAAGGCAAATATTATTTCCCGTTGTTTAAAGGAGCTTGATGCTTCGGGAAATGAGTCAATAATGGTAGGCGATAAGAAGTATGATATCGAAGGCGCAAAGGCTAATATGATTGACAGCATAGGCGTTTTATGGGGCTATGGCAATCGTGTTGAATTTGCAGGTGCCGGAGCAAAGTTTGTGGCTGAAAAAATTGACGATGTTTTTTCAATTGCTCTCGGCTATTTTGAGCAAACGCAGGAGGTGCAGGGCATCTTCAGCGGAAGAATTATTGATGTTCATAAAGATAAAGTTATGCTTGTTGACGGAGATATTGCTGACAGAGAGGTTGTTGACCACCCGGGCGGCGTCGGCATTATCGGCTTGACAGACGATAACGAAATTCTTCTTGTAAGGCAGTTTAGGTATCCGTATAAGGAAACCATTTATGAAATTCCTGCCGGCAAGCTTGAAAAGGGTGAGGACCCTCGTGAAGCGGGAATCAGGGAATTTTCCGAGGAATGCGGCGCAAAGGCAGAGGTGTTTGAATCACTCGGCGAGATTTATCCGTCGCCGGGCTATTGCGGTGAAATAATCAGATTGTTTTACGCTAAGGGCATTTCCTACGGCGAGCAACATCTTGATGACGATGAATTTTTGGATGTAATCAAAATGCCGATTAAAGAGGTTGTAACTAAGATTATGACCAATGAAATTAAGGACGCAAAAACTATTGCGGCAGTATTCAAATTAAAGGAATTAATGAATTTATGAGTGTATATTTAGATAATTCTGCAACAACTAAACCGTGCGACGAATGCGTCAGCGCCGTTATGAATATGCTGACGGATAATTTCGGCAATCCATCAAGTTTGCATAATTTGGGAATTAATGCTATGAAGGAAATTATTCTTGCAAGGGGAGCAATTGCAGATTCGCTTGGTGTTGATAAGGATGAAATAGTATTCACATCAGGTGCGACCGAGGCTAATAATATGGCTTTGTTCGGTGCGGCTAAGGCAAAAAAACGTCTCGGCAACAGGATAGTTACCACGGCGATTGAGCATGAGAGCGTTTTGGAGTCTGCTAAAGAGCTTGAAAAGCAAGGCTTTGAGGTTGTATTCCTTAAACCCGATATCCACGGCAATATCAGCGATGAACAGCTTTTTGAAGCGGTAAATAAAGACACAATACTTGTGTCAATGATGTATATTAATAATGAAATGGGCACGATTATGCCTGTTAAATCTATTGCCAAGGCGGTTAAAAGGGCAGGAGCTCCGGCGCTTGTTCATATTGATTGCGTTCAGGCATACGGTAAAGTTAATATCAACCCTAAAAAGCTTGGCGCTGACCTTGTTTCAATCACAGCTCATAAAATTCACGGCCCTAAAGGTGTCGGCGCATTGTATGTTAATAAAAACGCTAATTTGACTGACCAGAATTTTGCCCGTACCTTTGGCGGGGAACAGGAAAAAAGGCTGAGGCCGGGCACAGAGTGTTCGCCTCTTATTGCAGGCTTCGGTGCGGCAGTAAGGGCGTTGCCTGATGCTAATGAGCAAAAGAAAAAAATTAAAGAGCTTAACCTTTACGCAAGAGAGAAGCTTTCAAAAATTGACGGCCTTGCGTTTAATAATGATGAAAATACTTCCCCTTACATTTTGAATGTCTATGTCCCTACTTTTATGAGGAGTCAGACTGTTTTGCAGGAACTTTCGGCTAATTATAACGTCTTTGTCAGTAACGGTTCCGCTTGCGCTAAGGGCAGGAAAAGTCACGTGCTTACCGCAATGGGCTTGCCTAACGAGATTATAGATAAAAGTATAAGAATAAGCTTTTCAAGATTTAATACGAAAGAAGATGTTGACTTGCTTGCTTCTTCTCTTGATGAACTTGTTAAAACCCACCCAATAAAATAAAATGAAGAAACGGAATATATAATGAAAGAAATTATACTTGTTAAAAACGGCGAGCTTGCGCTTAAAGGGCTTAACCGTTCAAGCTTTGAGGATAAGCTTGTAAAAAATATTAAGCATAAAATTTCAGACCTCGGCGATTTTGAATTTACAAAAAGTCAGTCAACTGTTATGGTTGAACCGCTTGATGACGATATCGACCTTGACGAGGCGGCTGAAAGAATTTCACGTGTTTTCGGCATTGCCGCTTTTTCACGTGCATGCGAATGTGAAAAGGATTTTGACGATATCAAAATTAAGGCCTGCGAATATCTTTTCGATGAGTTAAGTGAAGCTAAAACCTTTAAGGTTGAGGCAAAGCGCTCGGATAAAAAATTTCCTATGAAATCGCCTGAAATCAGTAGGGAACTCGGCGGTTATATTCTTTCAAAATTCAATAATTTAAAGGTAGATGTTCATAATCCCGATATCATCGTGACTGTTGAGGTTAGGGAAAAATATGCCTTTGTAAGAGGAAATAATATTAAAGGCGCAGGCGGTATGCCGACGGGCACTAACGGCAGGGCGGCAGTGCTTATCAGCGGCGGTATCGATTCTCCCGTTGCGGCTTATATGATGGCTAAAAGGGGTATTGAGCTTTGCGCCGTCCACTTTGCCTCTCCGCCTTATACCTCGGAGCTTGCCGAAATGAAGGTTATGGATTTGCTTAAAAAGGTTGCTCGCTATTCCGGCGTGATTACAACTTATGTTGTCCCTTTTACCGAACTTCAGGAGGCTATCAGGGATTATTGCCCCGAAGAGTATTTCACAATCATTATGCGCCGCCTTATGATGAAGCTTTCGCAAAAAGTTGCCGAAATGCAAAATTGTACCGCTCTAATCACAGGTGAAAGCGTCGGTCAGGTCGCAAGCCAAACTATGTATGCGCTTGCATGTACCGATTGCGCCGCTTCTATGCCTGTGTTTAGGCCTTGTATCGGTATGGATAAGGAGGAAATCATTGCAATTTCCCGCAAAATCGATACGTTCGATATCTCTATTCAGCCTTATGAGGATTGCTGCACGGTGTTCACTCCTAAGCACCCTAAAACAAGGCCGCATCTTGATGACGTAATTAAAGCAGAACAAAAAATTCCTGACCTTGATTCTATGCTTCAAAGAGCGCTTGATGATGTTAAGAAGGTTATTATTAAATAAGTATGGATAAAAAAGATTTTGAAAAAAACAGTATTGACGATATTTTAAAGGCTTTTCAGGCTGAAAAGGAAAGCGACGAAAAAGGCGATTATGTTCCCGTGAATGTTGAACCTCCTAAGCCCCGTGTTGATTTTGCAAAAGCCGAAAGCGAAGAGCCAAAGCCTGATAAAGAAGTCAATAAACTTAAATTTAAGACGAAAAGAATCAATTTTGCATCTCTTAAAAGTGATAAGGCAAAAGGCTTATATAAATACCTTATTATAATAGTATTAATTATAGCAGTGTTTTTTGCCGCCGTTTTCGGCATTGGCAATGCGATTAAATCGTCGAAAACTTCTTATATCAAAAAGTATGAGAAAAAGTACACAGACGTGTCTTTTCCTGACGGTATTGAGGAAAAGTATTGCGAGCTTTACGGCAAAAATCCAAATACCTGCGGCTATTTAAAAATTAACGATATTGACCTTTCAACCCCCGTGCTTAAAAAAACGGACGGTAAAGGCGCACCTTATCTTGATCAGCGTTAAAGATTTGACCTCGCCATTGTAAAGGGTAAGCGTG
>DAVZKM010000104.1:0-6617 GCA_052272245.1 Eubacterium sp. | reverse complement strand
TCCTGCATATTGAACAATGCACCGCCGCTGTTGCCGGGGTTAATAGCTGCGTCAACCTGTATACATTTATTATCGTAGCCTATGTTTGATGATATCGGTCTGTCAAGTGCTGAAATATAACCGCTTGTAAGCGAGTTCATAAATTCAAGACCGCCCGGGCAACCGATAGCAATTACCTGCTCACCGACTGCAAGATTATCGCTGTTTGCAAATTCAGCAACCTGCAAGCCTGTTGCATCAATAGAAAGAACGCCGATATCGGTTTGACTGTCATAAGCGACCATTTTAGCGTCATATTCTTTCTTATTATTAAGAGTCACGGTAAATTTAGTGCCGTCGCTGATAACGTGAGCACAAGTAAGGATATATGTTTTGCCGTTTTTCTCAGACATAATAATGCCTGAGCCTTCGCCTGACTTTTCAGGGTCAGAACTGCTTGAATTATTGCTGTCATTATTGCCATAATTATAGAAATAATTATATGAAGCCTGCTGCTCGCTGTAAACTGTGATGCCGACGCAGGAATCCATAACCTTTTTGGCAACACCTGCAACGGTAAGGTTGCCGTTGCTGTCTTTTGTTTCAACACTGTTGCTGTCGTTTGTTTTAACATCGCTGCCTGAATCCTGAGATTGAGAGGTTGAACTGTCATTTTGCGAAGTTTTACTGCTATCAATTACACCCATTGTTGAAAGAACAATGCCGACTAATGCAACGAATGCGCAGATAACAAGAATAATTGCAACTATTTTGCCGGCACCGGGTTTCTTCTTAGGCGGCTTTGGTGAATTGCCGTTTTCTGCATTTTTATTATTATCGTTTTGCGGCGGCTGATAATAGTTGCCGTTACCGCTTGAATAATTTGATGCGTTTGAATAGTTATTTTGATTTTCCTGTGCTTTGCCTGCGTAGGAATAGTGATAGGTTGTGTTATTGTCAGCCTGCTCATTTTGAGAAGGGGTATAATATGTTTGCCCTTCGTTTTGATTTGGCTGATAATAATCCGGCCTTTCCTGACCGCCATTTTTTTCATTATCAAAATCGCTCATTATTGTTTGTCTCCTTTTTTATAGACAGGTTTATACTCCTTTGGCAGCTTAAACACAAATTCGGCCGTATTTTCGTCCTCACTTTGCGCATAAATTGTGCCGCCGTGCATTTCAACCATCATCTTTACTATATATAAACCTAAGCCTGCACCTTTGGCGTCAAGTCCACGTGATTTATCAACCTTATAAAATCTTTGGAACACCTTTGAAAGTTCTTCCTTTTGAATACCTATACCGCTATTTTTGATGTGCACCTCAACGTTTTTGTCATTTTCATTCATAAGGACATCAATATATCCGCCCTCATTTGTAAATTTAACAGCGTTGTCAAAAATATTATAGATAACCTGATAAATCATATCCCTATCCGCCGTGATAAAAGTAGGGCTTAAATTTTCAAGGCCTTCAATTTCAATATGCTTTTCCTCTATTTTTTGCTCAAAAGTCAAAAGTATATGAATAATTTGGTCTGAAATATCATATTTTTGCGGTTTCATCTCAAAACTGCCAGATTCAATCTTGCTCATATTAAGCATAGTTACAACAAGTCTGGTAAGACGCTTGATTTCACCGCTTACAATTTCAAGATAATAATCTGCCTTTTCCCTTGGAATTGTTCCGTCAAGAATGCCGTCAATAAAACCACCGATTGAAGTCATCGGAGTCCTAAGCTCATGTGATACATTAGACACAAAGCTTCGTCTTGAGGACTCAAGCGTGTCAAGTGCGTCTGCCATATCATTAAAGGCTTTGCCGAGTTCTGCAAGTTCGTCGCAGCCGTTAACTTTAACTCTGTAAGAAAAATCGCCTATTGCAAATTGTTTTGCCGCCTTACTCATATCACGAAGTGGCTGAACAAAACTTCTTGTAAGTTTCCAAGTACATAAGAATCCCAAAACAAGGCAAAATACAGCGCTCAACATAAACATTTTGAACACTTCGTGAACAAGTGAAACGGCGCTTGTTGCGCTTGTTGCAAAAACAGAGCCGATAATCTGATTTGAGCTGTAAATCGGGCAACCGACAATAAATGAGCGCTGACCGCTTATTACCCCGCTGCCGACATAACTGCTCTCATACACCTGTTGAAGTATCGAATCGCTTATATTATAGTCGGTATGAAACGAGCATTTGCCAAGTTTTCCGAAAAAAGGAAGCGAATCTGCCCTTTCCTTGCATAAAATTATATTCCCCTCGGTATCGCAAACAAAAATATCAGCGTCGACCGAATTAGATACAATCTTGATTGCACGACATATCATTTCCTTCTCGTTTGAATAAGAATCATTCATATCCGCAACAAGAAGATTTGAACTTACACTGTTGGCAATAGACTGTGCGTTCTCCATAAGCAAATCTGTAGTCTGTTTTTGAGTGTACGCACCCACAAGAGCAGTAAGCGTCGTACCCAAAACAGTAAGCACAATAAGCATTATTGCCGAAAACAACAGAAAGTATTTAGCAAAAATATTATCCTTCAAATTCTTTTTTTGAGGTAAATGTATTTTTGTCATTATTTATACCTTATAATATATGCCGCAGAAAAATCTGCCTGCATTTTGATTATTCCTTTGTTTCGAACTTGTAGCCTACTCCCCAAACGGTTTTAAGAGACCATTTGTCTGACACGCCCTCAAGCTTTTCACGAAGCCTTTTAACGTGAACGTCAACCGTTCTTGAATCGCCGTAATAATCAAAGCCCCAAACCTCATCAAGAAGCTGGTCACGGGTATAAACCCTGTTTGGATTTGATGCAAAATGATAAATAAGTTCAAGCTCTTTGGGAGGAGTATCAACAGGTACGCCATTAACCTTAAGCTCATAATTAACTATATTGATTTCAAGATTATCATATTTTACGATTTTCTTTGAATTTTCCTCAGCGTCATTACTGCCGCTGGCTCTTCTCAACACAGCCTTAACTCTTGCCATTACTTCTTTAGCGTCAAAAGGTTTTGTAACATAGTCGTCTGCGCCAAGTTCAAGACCGAGGACCTTATCAAATGTTTCACCTTTAGCGGTAAGCATAATGATAGGGGTGTTAGATGTTTTTCTTATTTCACGGCAAACCTGCCAGCCGTCCATTTTCGGAAGCATAATATCAAGAAGCACAAGTTCAGGTGCTTTAGACTGAAACATTTCGACTGCTTCCTGCCCGTCATTAGCAACGAAAACCGTGTAGCCGTCATTTTCCAAATAAAGCTTTAAAAGTTCGCAAATGTTGCGGTCGTCGTCAACAACCAAAATTTTTGTTCCCATAATGTTTCTCCTTTGATTTGTTAATATCATTTTATCACTGCTTAGTGATAATTTTTTGTAGTTTTGATTAACATTTTATAAAATTTATAAATATTTTTTGAATGAAAATCATTGGTAATATTAATTACCATTCTTTGCCTCGCTTGATACAGCCTTCAACATGGTCGATAAACTGCTTTGCTCCTCTCGGCGAACGTCCGCCTCTCCTTGTCGCCCACTGGTCAGCTTTAAAAAGAAGTTTGTCAACGTCAACGCCGTGCTCTTCAAAATGCCGGTCAGAAGCAAGTTTTTCAACAATATCAAGATATTCCTTTTTATCGGGATTAAGAAATGTGATTGTGAGACCGAAGCGGTCAGAAAGAGAAAGCTGTTCTTGCATAGTATCTCCCTTATTTACATCATTTTCCCTGTCAGAGAAGTTTTCCTTAATCAAATGCCGTCTGTTAGACGTTGCATATATAATAGTATTTGGCTGTTTGCCCGAAAGTGAACCTTCAAGAGCTGCCTTAAGTTCGCTAAATGAGGTATCGTTAGAGTCAAAACTTAAATCATCAATATAAATAATAAATTTCATAGGTGAATCGGCAATTTGTTCACGAATAAGGGAAAGGTCGGCAACCGCACTCTTAGGAATTTCAATCATACGAAGTCCCTTTTGCCAATACTCATTCAAAATTGCGTGAACGGTTGAACTTTTGCCCGTTCCCCTGTCGCCGTAAAGCAAAACGTTATTAGCAGGATGACCTGCGATAAAGCTTTCGGTATTATCAACAACCTTATTTCTTTGAAGTTCGTAATTTTTCAAATCTGTAAGACGGATAGAATCAATGGAATTAACCGGAGTGATTTCCTCATCTCTCCAAGTAAATGCAATATTTTTGGCATAAATACCGTAGCCGTTTTCTCTGTGATAGTTAATAAGTTCATCAAGTTGCCTGTCCCAATGAGCATCTAAAGGAGCAAGCGGCTTACCTACTTCCCAGCCCGGCAAAGTCAAAAGGATTTCCTTAATATCCTCATCATCAATATCTGCCAAAATATCCTGTGCGGTAAGAGAAGCTATTTCTTCAAGCTTTGCAAGGTCGCTTTTAACCGCATTTATGACTGCGATTGAAAGTTCATTTACCTTTCCTGCGCATGCCGCTTTAGTAAAAATATTGTCATTAGTCAAAATCAAGCGTGAAATATGCTTTTTAAGTGATTCGCTTTTTGCAAGCTCTTTAAAAAAGCAACTTTGAAGCGCTACCGTGTCCTCTTCATCGTCGCAAAGCAAATCATATAAAGCAGAGAAAACGTCGTCATCCTCAAAATCGTAAATGCAAAGTGATTCAATATAATATTTAAGTCTTGTTACCTTATTCATCTTCAACACCTCCAAGACCGATATTTTTAGTTAATATGTTTTATATACTAATAATATAGCAATTGTTCACAATTTACAAGTAATATAGTTAAAATCGTTGTTTTGAACAAATAAAAGCAAACCTAAAATGAATTTTTGTTGTAAGATGTCCGACAACGTATTGACATTTATATGTAAGTTGTGTTATCATACAACTCAAGAGGTGTTTATATGGGCAATTCATCAAGACTTGCAGACAGCACTGCAAATCAAATATTAAAAATGATAGAAGAAGAGGAACGCTTTTCCGTCGGTGACAAACTACCTAACGAAAATGATTTTGCCGCCGAACTCGGAGTAAGCCGTTCCACCCTCAGGGAAGCGGTAAAAATACTCACCACCTACGGCATACTCGAAATAAAGCGAGGCAAAGGCACTTTTGTGACTTCAAACACTATTATAGATTCAAACGATTTAAGCGATATAACCTCAGGACTTGACGATTTGTTTGAAATGAGGCTTATGTTTGAACCCGATTGCGCTTATTATGCGGCTTTAAGGGCTACCGACGAGGAAATAAGAATAATCTGCGAATGCGGCGAAGCGGTTGAAAAGAAAATACTTTCAGGTGAGGACAGAACCGTTGAAGAACAAAAATTTCACGAGAGTATCGCAAATGCAACTCATAATGCATTTGTAAAGCAATTCATTCCGATTATATTTAACGCAATCAAAAAAGGCGTTGTCGTTATGATGAAGGACAGCGACGTCAGCAAAGATAATATGAGCGATGACAGACTGATTATGGATTTTATTAAAAAGAGAAATCCCGATGGCGCAAGAACAGCTATGAGGCTTCATATTATTCACGCTATGGAAGGCTTGCAAAAAAAATAAAATTAGGTATTGACATTAGACAACAGACAAGTTATAATGACAATTGTAAAAGATATTTAGCGAGTGGTCGGACAACCGAACACCACAAATATTTAAAATATTAAATTAATAATTATTATTTTTGGAGGAAACAAAAATGGCAGAAGCTAGACTTTTTTACGAATCAGATTGTAATCTTGACGTTCTTTCAGGTAAGACTGTTGCTATCGTAGGCTTTGGTTCACAGGGCCATGCACATGCACTCAATCTTCACGAAAGCGGTGTAAACGTAATTGTTGGCCTTTACAAAGGCTCAAAATCTTGGAAAAAGGTTGAAGACCTTGGCTTAAAGGTAATGGAAACAGCTGATGCAGTTAAGGCTGCAGACATTGTTATGGTTCTTGCTCCGGATGAGAAGCAGGCAGCTATTTACAAGAATGATATCGAACCAAACCTTACAGAAGGTATGGCTCTTGCATTTGCTCACGGCTTTAACATTCACTTCAAGCAAATCGTTCCACCTGCAAATGTAGATGTATTTATGATTGCTCCTAAGGCACCGGGTCACACAGTTCGTTCAGAATACAAAGAAGGTAAAGGTACTCCTTGCCTTGTTGCTGTATATCAAGACGCTACAGGTCATGCTTGGGATATTGCTCTCGCTTACGGTGCAGGTATCGGCGGCGCTCGTGCAGCTCTTCTTGAAACAACATTTAAGTGTGAAACTGAAACTGACCTCTTTGGTGAGCAAGCTGTTCTTTGCGGCGGTGTAACAGCTCTTATGAAAGCCGGTTTTGAAACACTTGTTGAAGCTGGTTATGACCCAAGAAATGCTTACTTTGAATGTATCCACGAAATGAAGCTTATTGTTGACCTTATCTATGCAGGCGGCTTCAAGGAAATGAGATATTCAATTTCTAATACTGCTGAGTTCGGTGATTATGAGACAGGTAAGAGACTCGTTACCGACGAAACTAAGAAGGAAATGAAGAAGATTCTTGATGAAATTCAGGACGGCACATTCGCTTCTAAGTTCATCACAGAAGCTAACAACGGTTGGGCTCACTTCAAGGCTAAGAGAGAAATGGAAG
>DAVZKM010000103.1:0-6638 GCA_052272245.1 Eubacterium sp. | reverse complement strand
TTCCTAAGGTTACGCTTGCCATTCTTTACGTTGCGCTTTATGAGATGAAAAACGTTAAGGACGTTGCCGACAGTATTGCAATTAACGAAGCTGTTGAACTCGCAAAAAAATACGCTTCAAGCGATGATGCTTCATATATCAACGGCGTCCTCGGTGCCGTTTCAAGGGGTTAATTATGTATCTTGGATTTGATACAAGCAATTATACAACATCAGTGGCTTTGTTTGACGGCAACGATATAGTTCAGGCAAAGAAACTTTTGCAGGTCAAGACAGGTGAGCGTGGGCTAAGGCAAAGCGACGCTGTTTTTCAGCATACCGTCAATCTGCCTGAAATTTTGACTGAACTCGAATATAATATGGCAACTATTGATGCCGTTGCGGTCAGTACAAGACCGAGAAATATTGAAAAAAGCTATATGCCGTGCTTTATGGTAGGAAAAGGAATTGCCGATGCTGTTTCAAAGTTTACATCATCAAGGCTTTATTATACATCTCATCAAGTCGGGCATATTTTAGCGGCGCTTTATTCCGTTGGAAGGCTCGATTTAGTTGAACATAAGTTTATTGCCTTTCACGTTAGCGGAGGAACAACTGAGGCACTTCTTGTCTCACCGGATAAAGATGAAATTATTAAAGCACAAATTATTGCTCAAAGCCTTGATTTAAAGGCAGGACAAGCTATTGACAGAACAGGAGTGCTTCTCGGTTTGAATTTTCCTTGCGGGAAGGAACTTGACAGATTTTCTCTTCTGAGTAATAAGAAATTCAAAATAAAACCATCTATGAAAGGGCTTAACTGCTCGCTTTCCGGTATTGAAAATAAGGCTAAGGCAATGATAGAAAACGGCGAAAGTAAGCAAGATGTTTCCAAGTTCGTTCTCACGTATATTTCAACTACACTTGAGAAAATGACGGAACTTTTGCTTGAAAAATATGGGAATTTACCTCTTGTATTTGCAGGCGGTGTAATGTCTAACACGCTCATTAAAACAAATTTAGAAAATAAATTTTCGGCATATTTTGCAAAGCCTGAATTCAGCTGTGACAATGCAGCAGGAATTGCAATTTATGCATATTTGAAAGACAGTATATGAATATTAACGCATTAACGGTTACACAAGTTAATACTTATATTAAAGCTATTCTCGATGAAAATGTGCATTTGAAAAACATTTATATTGTGGGTGAAATAAGCAATTTTCTCCATTATTTTCGTTCCGGTCATATGTATTTCACACTTAAGGACGATAATTCACAACTCAAAGCGGTTATGTTTTCATCAAATGCTGTGAGGCTTAAATTCAAGCCGTCTGACGGAATGAAGGTGCTTTGCAGAGGCAGAATTTCTGTATACGACAAGGACGGAGCATATCAGTTTTATGTTGACGATATGCAACCTGACGGTGTAGGAGCACTTGCTATTGCTTTTGAACAGCTTAAGGATAAACTTTCAAAAGAAGGCTTGTTTGATGAAATTCATAAAAAGCCAATACCTAAATTTCCGAGGAAAATAGGTGTTGCTACCTCTGATATGGGCGCTGCAATCGAGGATATAAAAAATATTACAAAAAGAAGATATCCTATTGCAGAGCTTATCATTGTGCCTACTGTTGTTCAAGGTGAAAGCGCACCGGCGGATATATGCAAATCAATTAAAACACTTGATTTAAGAGACGATATTGATGTTATCATCGTCGGCAGAGGCGGCGGTTCGCTTGAGGATTTATGGGCTTTTAATACAGAACAGGTTGCCAGGGCGGTTTTTGAATGTAAAACTCCGATAATTTCTGCCGTAGGTCATGAAACGGATTACACAATTTGTGATTTTGTGTCGGATTTAAGAGCGCCTACTCCTAGTGCTGCGGCAGAACTTGCTGTACCGGATTCGACAACATTAATTAATTATTTTGACGGTATAAAAAACAGATTATTGTCATATTTGCATAATAAAATTGATAAGGAATATCAGCGACTTGACAATTTGCTTATTAATACGCCTTTGGAAAATATGAATGATTTCATTAATCTGAAATATAATGATTTGGCAGTCTTGCAAACAAGACTTATTGACAACTACTCATACTTTATTGAGCAAAAAAATAATGAGTTTAAAAATAAAGTATCTCGACTTGACGCTTTAAGTCCGCTGAAAATTCTTTTACGGGGATATACACTTGCATCTATTAATAATAATGCAATAAACGATATTAACAGCGTTAAAGTGAATGATGAGATTGATATAACTTTTTATAACGGAAAATCAAAATGTATAGTTAAAGAGGTAACGCCTGATGAGTGATGAAATAAAATATGAAGATGCCGTTAAAGAGCTTGATGAAATTGTATCTAAGCTTGAAAACGGTACCGCTTCTCTTGACGAGAGCATTAAACTTTTTGAAAAAGGAACTAAGCTTGCAGGTATTTGCAGTGATAAGTTAAAAAAAGCAGAGCAAAAGATTACTATGCTTACTAAGGAGAATAATGATGACTGAAACGGAATTTAATAATATTCTGACAAATGATATAAAAAAAGTTGAACACACACTTTTATCTTTTCTTCCTGACTGCAAGGACGGTCAAAAAAGCGTTGTTCAGGCTATGGAATACAGTCTTGCAAACGGAGGCAAAAGACTTAGACCTGTTTTTACGCTTGAGTTTGCACAAGCATGCGGCGGAAACAGAGAAGATGCATTGCCTTTAGCATGCGCTATGGAATATGTTCATACATATAGTCTTATTCACGATGATATGCCTTGTATGGACAATGATGATTTAAGGAGAGGCAAGCCAAGTTGTCATAAAGCATTTGGCGTGGATACCGCTCTTTTGGCAGGAGATGCGCTTTTGACTCACGCATTTGAAATTATTGCATCAAGCGATCTTTCGGATGACAAAAAGGTTTCCGCTTCTCTTCTTCTTGCTCAAAATGCAGGTGTAGGCGGAATGATTGGCGGTCAGGTTATTGATCTTATTTACGAAAAGGAAAATCCTACTGTTAAGCAGCTTTTAAATGTATACAGAATGAAAACAGGCGCACTTATTTCCGCTGCATGCCTTATGGGTTGCATCAGCGCAGGAGCGGATGAAGAGAAAATGTCAGCCGCTTCCAAATTTGCTTATTCACTCGGTATTGCGTTTCAAATCCAAGATGATATTTTAGATATTATTGGTGATGAAAAAGAACTTGGCAAACCTATTGGCTCAGATGCTGATAATGAAAAAATCACCTATGCCACACTTGTCGGTATTGATAAAGCAAAATCAGACGTTAAAAAGCTTACAAATGCGGCTGTAAATCAACTTGATATATTTGATAACAGCGATTTTTTGAAAGCTCTTGCTTCATCACTTGTTAATCGCAATAAATAGCTTAATCATTGAAAAGGGAAATATTATGTCTGTTCTTGATAGGGTTAATTCTCCTAAAGATTTAAAAAAACTGAATGATAAAGAGCTTGAAATGCTGTGTGGCGATATACGTGAAATGTTGATTAATACTGTTTCTAAAACCGGCGGTCACCTTGCTTCTAATTTGGGCGTTGTTGAACTTACAGTTGCCATGCATAAGGTTTTTAACAGTCCTGTTGACCAAATTGTGTTTGATGTCGGTCATCAGTGCTATACTCATAAAATTCTTACCGGCAGGAAGGACAAGTTTGAAACTTTGCGTACTGAAGGCGGAATCAGCGGATTTACCCGTCCTGTTGAAAGCGAACACGATATTTTTTCTTCGGGTCACAGTTCAACTTCAATCTCTGCAGCTGTCGGTCTTGCAAGGGCTAAGCAGATAAAAGGTGAAAAGGGCAAGGTTGTTGCAGTTATCGGAGACGGCGCTTTGACCGGCGGCTTAGCATATGAGGCACTTAATAATTCGGGAAACGATAACAGTAATCTTATAGTAGTTTTGAATGATAATAATATGTCTATAAGCAAAAATGTCGGCTCAATGGCTAAAAATTTGACTACTGTTCGTACATCTAAAAAATACGTAACCTTTAAATCTAAATTTCAGCATCAACTTTCAAGAATACCTAAGGTTGGTACTCAGATTAACAGATTTTTTACTTATATTAACACTAAAATCAGAAAAATGATTTACAAATCCACATTCTTTGAGGATTTGGGTTTTAGATATTACGGTCCGATTGACGGTCACGATATTGACGCACTTATTGATGTCTTTAATGCGGCTAAAGCTCATAATCATTCTGTTTTAATTCATGTGAATACCGTTAAAGGAAAGGGTTATTATCCGGCTGAGAAAAATCCGACTCAGTTTCACGGTATCGGTAAATTTGATATAAATACAGGCGAGCCGAAAAGTTCAGGAAAGAATTTTTCAGCCTGTTTTGGCGAAACCATGTGTAATTTTGCTAAAAATGACGCTCGGATTTGCTGTGTTACTGCAGCTATGGCAGAGGGTACGGGTCTTTGTAAATTTGCATCAGAATTTCCTAAAAGATTTTTTGATGTCGGCATTGCCGAACAGCATGCAGTAACATTTTCAAGCGGTCTTGCAAAAAACGGATTAATTCCTGTTTTTGCCGTTTATTCAACATTTCTTCAACGTTCATACGACCAACTTATTCACGATGTCGCAATGCAAAAATTAAAGGTTATTTTTGCAATTGACCGTGCCGGTTTTGTTGGTGAGGATGGCGAAAGCCATCAAGGTGTGTTTGATACTTCTTTTCTTAACTCGGTGATAGGATTGACTGTTTTTGCACCGTCAACATTTGATGAACTTGAAGCTATGTTTTATCAGGCAATTTATAAAGTTAACGGCGCAGTCGCAGTCAGATATCCACGTGGCTGCCAATGCGAAATTCCGGTTGAATATAAATATAATCATGATAATTACAACGTTATAGGTGATACAAGTAAGAAAAAATGTGTTGTTTCTTACGGCAGAGAATTTTGCGAATGTGCAAAAGCTTACAAAAATCTTGTTGACGCTTTTTTGATTAAACTTAATAAAATTAAACCGATTGATGAAAGCGTGATTAATTGTCTCAAAAATTGTGATACGGTATATTTTTATGAAGAAAGTGTAAAAAGCGGTTCTGTCGGTGAAATATTTGCTTCACTCCTAATTGAAAATAATATTAATGTTCATTTTAAGCATATTGCAATTGACGATGAATTTGTTAAGCAGGCAAGTGTTTCCCGTCAGCTTGAATATTATAATTTAGATACAAATTCTATTATTAAAGAGGTTAATAATGGCTAAGAATAAAACAAGGCTTGACGTTGCTTTGGTAGAAAAAGGACTTGCCGAAAGCAGAGAGAAAGCAAAAGCAATTATTATGTCGGGCATAGTATATGTTAACAATCAAAAATCTGATAAAGCAGGCAAGGACGTTAATTTGGATGATATAATAGAGGTTCGAGGTAAAACCTTAAAATATGTCAGCCGTGGCGGTTTGAAGCTTGAAAAAGCTATGGAATGTTTTCCTATTTCTCTTAACGGAAAAATTTGTATGGATGTAGGCGCTTCAACAGGCGGTTTTACCGATTGTATGCTTTTGAACGGGGCAATTAAGGTGTATTCAGTTGATGTCGGATACGGTCAGCTTGCGTGGAAGCTTCGCACGGATGATAGAGTTGTCAATTTGGAAAGAACCAACTTTCGATATGTAACAGATGAACAAATTAAGGATAATATTGATTTTTCCTCTGTTGACGTTTCTTTTATCTCTCTTAAGCACATTTTGCCTAACCTTAACAAATTTTTAAAGGATGACGGCAGTGCAGTTTGCCTTATTAAGCCTCAATTTGAAGCCGGAAGGGAAAAGGTCGGTAAAAAGGGAGTTGTCAGCGACCCTGCAACTCACCTTGAGGTTTGCGAAAAGGTTATCGCTTTGGCAGTTGAAAACGGTTTTAGCGTTGCAGGTCTTGACTTTTCACCTATTAAAGGTCCTGAGGGCAATATCGAATATTTGATTTATCTTTTAAAATCAAACGAGCCTGTTGTTTATGAAAATGTTGACGCTAAGCAATTAGTATATAAATCACACGAGGAATTGTAATGATTATTTCAGTTTTTCCAAATCTTAATAATAACGGCGTGAGCGATCTTGCTGTAAATGTAGTTAATAAACTTATCAGCGGCGGCGCACAGGTGTATTTACCCGATAAACACGAAGCAGTATTTGCCGAAACAAAAGCGAAATTTGAAACATTTGACAAGGTTATGTCAATTTGTGATTGCGCAATAGCTATAGGCGGCGATGGCACAACGCTTAATATCGCCAAAAAGGCGGCTTTTTTGGGCAAACCGGCACTCGGTATCAATGCAGGCAGGCTGGGTTTTATGAGCGGTATCGAACGAGATGAACTTGATTTGCTTAAAAGGCTTATTAATAATGATTATATTATCGATGAACGTCTTATGCTCAAAGCAACGATAGTGCGAAACGGTCAGGCGATTTCTTCACATCATTGTTTAAATGACATTGTAGTTTCACGTGGCAAATTTGCAAGGCTTATTGATGTATCAATCACTTGTGACGGCAGGAATGTTTCTAATATGAGAAGTGACGGAGTTATTATATCTACACCTACCGGCTCTACCGCCTATTCAATGGCTGCAGGAGGTCCTGTTGTAAGCCCTGAAGCGAATTGTATTATAAAAAC
>DAVZKM010000102.1:0-6702 GCA_052272245.1 Eubacterium sp. | reverse complement strand
CGGGAGCATATGAGATACACCATTCATAAGATGCTTATAAATCTTATGACCGAAGCCTTCCTTTTCGTCATCATCTGCAGCGCTTTTTTCTTCGTCATTTGCATGATAAACAGATGCTTTGCCGTCAACAATTTTTTGAATAAGCTCCTCAGGCTTATTAATACCTTTTGTAACCGAGGTTTTGATAACAGGCTTACCGTCAAAACGTGCCATTTCAACATTTTTATCAGCAGCAATAATGATGCCGTCACATTCCTCAATTTCTTTTTTTGTCAGAATATTCTTTGCGCCGCCTGAGCCGTTAGTTTCAGCCTTAAGCGGATATCCCATTTTTTCGCCTGCTTTTTCAAGTGCCTCGGCAGCCATATAGGTATGAGCAATACCGGTAGGGCAAGCTGTTACTGCTAAAATTCTGTAGCCGTCTTTCTTTGCAATCTCTGCCTTTGGCTCATCAGGATACTTTTCAGCTTCCTTTTTATCAATTACAGAAAGAAATTCATCTGCTGTTTTTGCACTTCTTAAAGCCGCACAAAATTCAGGTTCCATAAGCATAACCATCAATCTTGATAGAATTTCAAGATGTAAATCTCCGTCAAGCGGAGCAGCAATCATAAATAAAATGTCGCTGTTTTTGCCATCGGGTGCACCGTAATCAACACCGTTTTGAACAGTTATAGCAGAAAGGCCGGGCGTTTTAACACTCTCACTTTTAGCGTGAGGAACTGCAATTCCCTCTCCTATTGCGGTTGAGCCTTGAGCCTCTCTTGCAAGTATTGCCTCCTTGTACTCATTAACATCAAGAAGATTACCTGCCTTTTCGTGAAGTGCAATAAGCTTATCGATAGCGTCATTTTTTGAGGCAACCGATGCATTAAGTTCTATTGCATTCTTCTTAAGCAAATCAATAATTTTCATAAGTATTACCCCTTTCTTATTTTAAATATTCGCTTTCAAGCATTTTGTCGATTGTGCCTTTATCAGCAAGACCGGGACAAAAGGCCGTTGCATTTCCGCAAGCAGCGCCAAGCTTTAAAGCGTATTTATAGTCGTGAGTTTTTGAGTAGCCTGCAACAAAGCCTGCCACCATTGAATCGCCGCAGCCGACGGGATTTAAAACCTTGCCGGGAACATTGCCCATTGAATGAATCTCTCCAAATTCATCAACAAGCGTTGCGCCGTCCTTTGAACGTGAAACGAGAACGTTTTTAGCCCCCATTTCCTGAAGCTTTTTTGCATAATATGCAATTTCCTCTTCCGTTTTAACCTCTACGCCGAAAACATCGCCAAGCTCGTGATGATTAGGCTTAATCAAAAACGGCTTATATTTTAAAACGTTCAAAAGCAAATCGCCCGTTGCGTCAACTGCATAATTAATGCCCTTGTTTTGAAGCTTTGCGAGTATTTCCTCATAAACGTCATCGGGAAGAGAGCTTGGAATTGAGCCTGCCAAAACGAGAAAATCGCCATTTTGAAGCTTTTCAAGCTTATCAAACAAAGCGTTTAATTCGTCTGATTCGATATCGGGTCCCTGTGCATTAATATCGTAATCCTCGTCCGCTTTAATTTTTACATTAATTCTTGTGTATCCCTTTTTAAGATATACAAAATCATTTTTAATATTTTCTGCATTAAGCATTTCTTCAATTTTCTTGCCTGAAAATCCTGCAAGAAAGCCAAGCGCAATGTTATCAACCTTGAGCCTTGAAAGGATAACGGAAACGTTAATTCCCTTGCCGCCGTAATAAAGCTGTTCGCTTTCGGTTCGATTAATATCCTTATATTGCAGCTGCTTTAAATTCATAACATAATCAAGCGCCGGATTAAAAGTTACTGTGTAAATCAAGCTACAACACCTCTTTAATAACTGTCAGCTTTTTGAGCTTTGAATTGGGGCATTTATCCGTCACTATGCAGGCACAATCAACAGAACCAAAGCTTACTGCCGAAACCTTATCAAACTTTGAAGAGTCGGCAAGCACATATGTCACGAAGCTTTTTTCAACAGTGACTGCTTTAAGCATTGCCTCCTCTGTATCCGGAGTAGTATAGCCTTGCTTTTCGCTTATGCCGTTAGCACCGATAAACGCCTTTGTAAATGAATAGTTTTGCAAATTTTTTGCCGCAACCAAGCCTATGATTGCCTCTGTTGATTGCTTCAGCTTTCCACCCAAAACAATTACGTTACATCCGTTTTTTGCAAGTTGCTTTGCGTGGTCTACGCCGTTTGTAACAAAAGTTGCCTTTGAATTTTTGAGAAACGTCGTCATCAAAAGCGTGGTTGTTCCTGCATCAATAAATACAAAATCGTCATCCTGTATTTGCGATGCCGCATATTGTGCAATTTTTGTTTTTTCATCAGTATTCTTTGTCAGTTTTTCCTCAATATTATCCTCAAGCTTAATAAATTCCTGACCGAGCGCCGTTGCGCCGCCGTGAACCTTATTAATCTTACCTTTACTTGCAAGGTAGGATAAATCACGTCTTACAGTCGATTCGCTCGATTGCAAAATCTCCGTAAGCCTTGTCACTGTTACAGAACCCTGCTCTTTAATAATATCAAGGATTAATGACTGTCTTTCTTGACTTAGCATGCTAATCTCCTTAATGCTGAAAACTAACTTTTCATTGCACCTTAAGTATAACGTTTCTTTCATTTTCAGTCAATATGTTTCATTTATTTTCGTCATAATGCTCATTTACACCCTGTTTGTTTGTGCATATAGGCGCTTATATGTGTATATTTTGATTGTTTTTGACCGTTTTATTCAAAGCAAGCATTTTTTCAATCAATTAAAATTTTGCAAAAAAATAAAGACGATTATTAACCGTCTTTATCTAAATATGAATTTTATTCAATAGGAGTAAGATTTTTAAGACTGACGTCCATAATCATAGCCGAATGAGTAAGCGCACCGCACGATACAAAATCAACACCGATTTCTGCAATTGATTTAAGCCTTTCCTTAGTAACGTTGCCGGAACATTCGGTTTCAGCCCTGCCGCCGATAATTTCAACAGCTTTTTTCATAGTATCATTATCCATATTATCAAGCATAATAATATCTGCGCCGGCCTCGACAGCTTCTTTAACCTGCTCTAAGGTTTCGGTTTCAATCTCAATCTTTCTTACAAAAGGAGCATATGCCTTAGCCATTTTAATTGCCTTTGTAATTGAGCCTGCCGCACCGATATGATTGTCTTTAAGAAGTACACCGTCGGAAAGATTATATCTATGATTTGTAGCGCCGCCTACCTTAACGGCATATTTTTCAAATGGGCGCATATTAGGAGTAGTCTTACGAGTGTCAAGAAGAGTAGTGTTTGTACCCTCAAGCTCTTTCATATATTCTCTTGTCATTGTGGCAATGCCGCTCATACGCTGAAGATAATTAAGACCTGTTCTTTCTCCGCTGAGGATTGCCTTTATATCCCCGTAAACAACACCCAAAAGCTCGCCCTTTTTAACCTCATCACCGTCTTTGAAATTTGCTTCAAAGCGGGCAGTTTTATCAAGAAGCTCAAATGTTCTTTCAAAAATACCGAGGCCGCAAATAATACCGTTTTGCTTACAGATAAGTTCTGCCTTTCCCTGCTTGTCCTCAGGCATAACAGCATTGGTTGAAACATCCTCTGAAGTGATATCCTCTTTAAGCGTATTTAAAATATAATCGTCTACATTAACCTTGAATGTTACACCATTTATCATAAAAATCTTTATCCTTTTCTTTTATTTCGTCCATAATGAGCTTTTTAAACTCCCTTTGTCTTTCTTCCTTTGAAGGATAAGACGAAAGGTCAATCTCGTTATAATTTTCAGGCTTTTCGCTTTTATCATCAGCGATAACGTCAGCCGCACGCTTTGCAAAAACAAGACTTTCAAGAAGAGAATTTGAAGCAAGCCTGTTTTTGCCGTGAACGCCATTGCAAGCGGTTTCACCTGCTGCATAAAGGTGAGCCATAGACGTTCTGCCGTAAAGGTCCGTTTTAATTCCTCCCATCATATAATGCTGAGCCGGAGTTACAGGAACTTTGTCCTTAGTAATATCATAGCCTTCTTCCATACAAGCGTCAAAAATATTCGGAAAACGCTTAGCCGCCTGCTCCGAAGTCATTGTAGGAAGGGTAATATAAACGTGGTCTGTGCCAAACTTTTTCATTTCCTCAACAATTGCATTTGTTACAACATCTCTCGGCTGAAGTTCGTCCGTAAATCTTTCCCCGTTTTCGTTAAGAAGAATTGCACCCTCGCCCCTTACGCTTTCGCTGATAAGAAAACGTCTGCCCTTCTTTTTGCTGTAAAGAGTGGTAGGGTGTATCTGAATATAATTGATATCTTTAAGCTCAACCCCGTGCTTAATTGCAAGCGCAAATGAGTCGCCCGTAATATGGGGATAGTTTGTGGAATTAAGGAACAAGCCCCCGATACCGCCCGTTGCAAGAATGATATCTTTTGCAATGATAGAGCCCATTTCGCCGTATTCATCCTCGCACACAATACCTTGACAAACATTATCCTTTTCAATAAAATCAATCATCGTGGTTTTTGGAACTATGGTTATATTTTCTTTTTTCTTTGCAATGTCAAGAAGAGTATCGGTAATTTCCTTGCCTGTTTCATCCTTATGATGAAGTATTCTGTTTCTTCTGTGAGCGCCCTCACGTGTGTAATCGTATTCGCCGTTTTTATCCGTATCAAAATTGACGCCGAGGTCAATAAGAGTTCCTATAACCTCCTGAGAGGATTCAATCATAACACGAACGGAATCGGGGTCATTTTCCCAGTGCCCTGCTTTCATTGTATCCTCAAAATAACATTTGAAGTCATTAACGTCCTTAAGCACGCACACACCACCCTGTGCGAGCATAGAATCACATTCATCGGTATTTTCCTTTGTGATAATAAGAACATCCTTATCCTTTGGAAGGCAAAGCGCCGCAAAGAGACCTGCAACACCGCTTCCGACTATTACAACATCTGTTTTAATGTATTCCTTGTTCTTCATAAGATTATTAAAGAGCAATTGCTCCTTTCTCCTAAAGCTTATAATAATAAATTAGTAAAGTCAAACAGTCAAAAATTCAATTACTTTTAACTATACTTATTCTAATATATAATTATTTTTCCCAATTGTCAAGGTTGATAACGTATATAAGTTGTGATAAAATAAAAATAAAGGCAAATTAATGTCAATTTTTCGATTATTTCAACCGAAAGGATGAAAAATATAATGAACGTTTTTGATTTTGACAACACAATATATGACGGCGAAACGCTTGTTGACTTTGCGCTTCACTATGTAAAAACAGACCCTAAGATTTGGAAATACGTTCCTAAACTTTTAGTAATATGCTTTAAAGACGCTTTTCACCTATTCACTGTTGAGGAAGCGATTGAGGCTTATGCAAGCTTTCTTGAAGGATATTTTATTCACATCAAAACGCTTGACGAGGACGTTGTTAAATTTTGGGACAAAAATGAGAAAAAAATTAAGCCTTGGTACAATGAGGTCAGACGTGATGACGACATTGTCGTTTCCGGCTCAACAGACTTTTTGCTTGATGAGATTATGAAAAGAATGGGAATTAAAAATTACGTCGGCTCATCAATCGATAAAAAGACCGGCAAATTCAAGCGCTTATGTTTTCTTGAAAACAAGGTTAAAATATTTAACGAATTGTACCCTAACGCACATATAGATAATTTTTATACCGATTCTATGAACGATAAGGCTATGATGGATATTTCGGATCACGTATTTTTAGTAAACGGCAACAAAATAGAGCAAATCAAGTAAAGAGGTGTCAAAATGCTAAAGCTTACTTTTATAACAGATACTCACCACTACAGCAAAACGCTCGGCACAAGCGGACGTCAATACTTTTTAAGAAGCGGAAGCGACCAAAAATGCCTTGCAGAAACAGGCGATATCATCGACGCAGCTTTTGAGCAAATCGCCAAAAGCGACACAAGCGCAGTTATGATTATCGGCGATGTTACAAATGACGGCGAAAAAGTGTCGCACATTGAATTTAGAGAAAAACTTTCAAAGCTTGCAAAATCAAAACCCGTTTACACAATTACCTCTACTCACGATTGGTGCTGTGACGAAAACCCAAGAAGTTTTCACGGCGGTATAGTAAGTCACAATGTTGAAACGCTTAAAAGTAATGAACTTCGTGATTTTTATTTCGATTTCGGCCCTAAGCAAGCTATAAGCGAATATATAACTCATATAGGCACAACGTCTTACGTCATTCAGCTTAGCGACAATGTACGGCTTCTTGCATTAAATGATGACAAAAACGATAACGACCACGCCGGCTTTACAGAGGAGCATTTTTGCTGGATTGAGGAGCAAATAAAAAAAGCATATAACGATAACTGCTTAATAATAGGTATGGAGCACCACCTGCTTACTCCGCATATAAGTCCGCTGATTACAGGCGGCGGAACGTGCGTGGAAGACAGAGAATACGTTGCCTCACGTCTTGCAGACGCAGGGCTTAAATATATGTTTGTAGGTCACAGCCATATGCAAAGTACAACCGATTTCAAATCTAAAAAGGGCAACGTTATCAAAGAGGTAAATGTCGCCTCTCTCGTAGGATATCCTGCACCTATAGTTGACGTCACAGTCAATGACGATATGACATTGACTTATGACGTAAAGCACTTAAAATCATTTAAGCTTGACGGAAAAG
>DAVZKM010000101.1:0-6815 GCA_052272245.1 Eubacterium sp. | reverse complement strand
GAAAAAATAATCGCAAAACGATAAATAACAAAGCCACGAGATTTACTGAAATTAAGTAACCTCGTGGCTTTGTTATTAGTTGTCTGTTTCTATTTTACCGTTCTCTTTTTCAAATTCGGCAACACGCTTTTTTAGGTATTGCTCAATTTCTTTATTAGCCGAGCGCCCTTCGCTTTCGGCAATATATCTAAACTTCTTAAATAATAGCCTATCTACTCTTAAAGTGTATCTGACAATTTTATCTTCCATAATCAAACCTCGTGATGCTATACTGACGTTATTATGACTTAATTATAGTGTAAATATTGCAAAAAAACGAAAATGGTGTTATAATGACGTCATAGTGACGCACAATTTTTGAGGTGATACGATGATTTTGGCAATTATAAGCAGTAATGATATCTTGATTAAAAATATGGCATATTATATTCCGAAAAATATTACTCAAGTTGTTTGTGGCAATGAAAGTTTGATTGATAAAGAGGTTATTTCTTATTCAAAAAAATATGGGATACCTTATAAAGTGTTTGAACTTCAAAAAAATATTCAAACGGAGATAGCAAATCGAGTGCGAAATGAGGCGGTTTCGGAATATGCAGATAATTTTATATTGTTTTGGGACGGAAAAGATGAAAATATTTTAAATCTTTCTAATATATGTGAAAGAAAAGGAAAAAATCTTTTAATAGTTCAGGTTATAAGAACTGACATTACGAATTAAATAACAAAGCCACGAGATTTACTGAAATTAAGTAACCTCGTGGCTTTTAATATTGATGATAGCTTACATCATTTGCTTTTAACCGCTGTGTTTTCGCTTCCTCTGAATACAACGAACTTGTCGTAAAGAAATTCCGTTATCATATTGCAAGCCATTGTGCAGCCCAAAACTATGTAGTTGATAGCGGCAACGTCTGCGAATTTTGCCGTGAAATGATTGCCCAAAAGTGTTGAAACAGGGGTAAATACGCAATAAAACGCAAGCACCTTGAGCATTGCAACGGGCACATTGTTGGCGGATTTGAAAGTGAATTTACGATTAAAGGTAAAGTTCCAAATAACCGAAAGAAGAAGTGCAATAAGGTACATCGGCCCGTATTCGTTTGACATAATTTTTGCGAAAGTTTGGTTAGTATCCATTAAATTCTGCAAAACAGGAAGTTTGATAATTACTTCGCTCATAAGAGTAAAACTCAATACTTGGATAATACCTGCCGAAGCCGAGAAAAGCGCAAATTTAACAAACTGCCATACTCCGCCTTTTGATTTCTTTTCTTCACTCATTTGAAAAACTCCTTATATTCAAGTTATTTTATTTTATCACATTAGTTTTCCTGTTGCAAGATTACCAATCATATTTTGTAAGCTTTCCCTTTTGGCTCAATGCCGGATATCCCCACTGCCTTAAAACTTCATATGTGCCGATTGCAACGGCATTTGAAAGGTTAAGACTTCTGATAATTCCCCTCATAGGAAGCCTTACGCATTTGTCGTGATTTGCCTTTAACAGCTCCTCGGGCAGTCCTTTTGTTTCCTTGCCGAAAACGAGAAAAGCATTATTTTTATATTCCATATCCGAATGTGCAATTTCAGCCTTGGTTGAAAAATAATAAAAGTCTGCGCCCTTGTTTTTTTCAAAAAATTCCTCTTGACTGTCATAAAATGTTATATCGAGCTTGTCCCAATAGTCAAGACCGGCTCTTTTAACCTGCTTGTCGGTAATGGTAAAGCCCATAGGACCAACAAGATGAAGCCTTGCGCCCGTTGCCGCACACGTTCTTGCAATGTTGCCCGTGTTTTGCGGAATTTCAGGTTCAATAAGCGCTATGTTAAGCGAGTATTCCATTAATATATACCTCTTCTATATCTAAATTCTCATTAAGCACAACCAAATCGGCACATTTTCCGACTGCAATTGAGCCGATGCTTTTATCTTCATTTATTGATTTTGCAGGATTTATTGTGCATGATTTAAGCGCCGTTTTAAAATCAATTCCAAATTCAATAAGATTTTTAAATTCGGTGTGCAGGTTTGAAATTGAAGCGGCAATTGTTCCGTCCTCTAAAACGGCATATTTGCCGTTAGGCTTTACAAAAACTGCCTGACCGCCAAGCTCAAATTCTCCCTCTCCAAGCCCTGCGCCTCGCATTGAATCGCTGATAACTACTGCTCTGCTTTCACCTAAAATTTTAAATGCGTTTCTTAAAACAGCAGGGCAAATATGGCCGCCGTCGCAAATAAGCTCACACATAACTCTTTCATCATCAAGTACCGTGCCTACAATGCCTGCCTCTCTGTGAGCCATAGGGGTCATCGCATTGAAAAGGTGAGTTGCGTGGCTGATACCGCAGTCAATAGCCTTTTTACATTCGTCTGCATTTGCTGCCGAATGACCGATTGAAACGTTTGCATAATCTTTAGCGTGATTTATGAATTTTTCACTGTCAAATGCCTCGGGTGCAATGGTAATAAGCTTAACAAGCTTTCCGCTTTTTGCAAATAAATCATCAAATTCCTCAATCGTGCCGCATCTTACGTATTCGGCATTTTGAGCGCCTTTTTTGCTCATTGCAATAAACGGACCTTCAAGATTAATTCCGACAACCTTTGCGCCGTCGTGATTTTCTTCTTTAAATTCCTTTATAGCTTCAACAATGCTTTCAAGTCTTTCCTTCGGCAGGGTCATTGACGTTGGGCAAAATGATGTTACTCCGTGCTTTGCAAGCTCCTTTGCCATTTTTTCAAGACCGTCCTTGTCTGCGTCCGATGCGTCGCCGCCTGCACAGCCGTGAATATGCACGTCAATAAAACCGGGTATAATAATCTTGCCTGCCATATTTTTACCGTCGCCGTCAAGGATTCCGATTTGCTTTATTATTCCGTTTTCTATTTCAATATCGCCGTATTCTTTTTCAAAATTTTCGTTAAAAAAGGTGCAATTTTTTAAAATCATTACTCATTTTCCTTTGCAATTTTATATGCAAGCTCTTCAAGCTGTTCAAAATGCTCAAAGGCGCTTATTTCTTTTCTGAGTGCCGCACCGCCACGTATGCCTTTTGTGTAATATGCCGCATGGTGCCTTGCCTCTCTCATGGCGGTGTATTCGCCCTTGTATTCGATGATTTTTTTAATGTGCTTTAGCATAACTGCCATTTTTTCGTTAATGCTTACATCGGGCAAAACTCTGCATTCGCTAAGATATGCGTTAATTCTTCTGAATATCCACGGATTGCCAAGCGCACCCCTGCCAATCATAATTGCGTCTGCGTTTGTCTTTTCAAGCATAATTGCCGCCGACTGCTCATCAACAATGTCGCCGTTTGCGATAACAGGGATACCCACAGCTTTTTTAACCTTTGCAATTATGTCATAATCAACCTTGCCCGAGTACATTTGCTGCCTTGTTCTTCCGTGAATCGTGATTGCCGAAGCACCGTTTTTTTCTGCAATTTCGGCAAGCTCGACAGCCGTAATGCTTTCATCGTCCCAGCCCTTTCTGATTTTGACTGTTACCGGAATGTCAACGGTGTCGCTTACTGCCTTTACTATCTCTCCTGCAAGCTTGGGATTTTTCATAAGGCTTGCACCGCCGCCGTTCATTGCGATTTTAGGAGCAGGGCAACCCATATTTATGTCAATAATATTAGGATGAAATTCAAGGCATTTTTGCGCCGCTTGCGCCATAGTTTCCGCCTCGTCGCCGAAAATTTGAGCACCTGCCGGATTTTCAATTTCGCCGAGGGTTAAAAGCTCACCGCTTTTTTTGTCCCCCATAGTCAGCCCTTTGCTCGATACCATTTCGGTTACGGTGTAGCCTGCGCCGTAATTTATGCAAAGCTCACGAAAGGCTCTGTCCGCAATTCCTGCCATAGGGGCTAAAAATATGTTATTTTCAAATTCAATATCTTTAATTTTCATTTTGCTTACCCTTTTGCTTTACTTGCAATTAATATATCACATTATGAATTGTAAATCAATCAAATATATGATATAATAATATGATTTTAAATGTGAGGAACTGAGTTTATGAAGCTTCTTGTTTTAGACGGTAACAGTATTGTAAACCGTGCTTTTTACGGTATAAAATTATTAACCAATAAAAACGGAGAATACACCAACGCCATCTACGGTTTTTTAAATATTCTTTTAAAGCTTGAGGATATTTGCTCGCCTGATGCACTTGCCGTAGCGTTTGACGTTCATGCTCCCACCTTTAGGCATAAAATGTATGATGAATATAAGGCGGGACGTAAGGGAATGCCTGATGAGCTTCGTGCTCAAATGCCTGTCCTTAAGGAAATGCTTAAAAATCTCGGAATTAAAACGATTGAAAAAGAGGGCTGGGAGGCTGATGATATTCTTGGCACTCTTGCCGCAGCATGCAGGAAAAACGGCGATGAATGTTTTATTGCAACGGGTGATAGGGATTCCCTGCAGCTTGCTCACGGCGGTGTTAAGGTTTTGCTTGCACGCACCAAAATGGGGCAGGCGGTTACCGATATTTATGACGAAAAGGCGATTGATGAGGAATATGGCGTAACACCCGAGGAACTTATTCAGGTTAAGGCGCTTCAGGGCGATGCGTCGGACAATATTCCCGGTGTTGCCGGAGTGGGCGCTAAAACTGCGCTTGACCTTATCGCACGTTTTCATACTCTTGATAATATTTATAATAATCTTGACGAACTTGACATTAAGCCGGGTGTTAAAGCAAAGCTTAAAAACGATAAAGAAAAGGCTTATCTCTCTTTAAAACTCGGCACAATCAGCACCGAAGCGCCGATTGATACGGATATCAATTCTTATGTCATTTCCGGCAGGGATGAGCAAAAGGCGGTTTCTCAATTTGTAAGGCTCGAATTGTTTTCACTTATTCCTAAATTTGACCTTGACCCTAATAAAGCAGCAGAGGTTGAAGAAGAGGAAGCGGTTGAAAGAAATATCCGCTTGGTAAGTTGCGACAATGCAGGCGCATTGCTTGAAAAAATCAAGGGAGCCGACGTCTATTTTTATCCCTTAATCATTGACGGCAGTGTGACTGATTTGTATTTTGCGTTTGATGATGAAATTGTTGTGATTTCACCCGAGGTGCAGGGATATGAGGATTTTGTTCGCAAATTTTTTGAGGACGAGAGCACAAAAAAATACAGCTTTAATACAAAAGAACTTCACCGTTTAGCATGTAAATCAGATGTTGAGTTAAAGGGCGTTAAGGGCGATTTAATGCTCAGCGCTTATCTTTTAAGACCGAGCGACAGCAATTACGATATCGCTCACCTTTGCCTTGAATACGGTGTTAAAATTCCCGAATTTCTTAATTCTCTCGGCACTAAGGACGAAAATGTAGAGCTTGCTTCTGTAATCAAGCCGTTGTTTGAAAAGACGGATATACTTATTGACGATGCACAGGAGAGGCGGCTTCTTGAAGATATTGAACTTCCGCTTTCACGTGTTCTTGCTAAGATGGAATACGTCGGCTTTGAGGTTGATAAAAACGGAATTGAGGCTTTTGGCAAAATGCTCGGTGAAAGAATTAAGACTTTGACCGATTTCATTTACGAAAGTGTTGGGTATGAATTTAATATCAATTCTCCGAAACAGCTTGGCGCTGCGCTTTTTGAGGAGCTTAAACTACCGTGCAAAAAAAAGACAAAAACAGGATATTCAACCAATGCCGAGGTACTTGAGGGCTTGGTCGGCGAGCACCCTGCAATCAGCCGAATTCTTGAATATCGTTCGCTTTCTAAGCTTAAATCCACCTATTGTGACGGACTTTTAAAGGTTATTGCAGACGACGGCAGGATTCATACCCGCTTTAATCAGGTTGAAACAAGGACGGGAAGAATTTCATCTCTTGAGCCTAATTTGCAAAATATTCCGATTAGAACAGAACTCGGCAGCCAAATGCGTAAATTCTTTATCGCAGGTGAGGGCAGAAAGCTTGTTGACGCCGATTACAGCCAAATTGAACTTCGTGTCCTTTCCGATCTTTCAAATGATAAAAATATGATTGACGCATTCAATTCGGGCGATGATATTCATACGATTACCGCTTCTCAGGTGTTTAATCTTCCTGTTCAAATGGTTACCCCTCAAATGAGAAGCAGGGCAAAGGCTGTTAATTTCGGCATCGTTTACGGTATCGGTGCATTTTCTCTTGCAAAGGATATCGGCGTTTCAAATAAAGAGGCTAAGCAGTATATTGAAAATTATCTTGCTCATTACAGCGGTGTAGACGATTATATGAAAAAGATGATTGACCTTGCAAAGGATAAGGGCTTTAGCGAAACATTATTTCACAGAAAAAGATATTTGCCCGAGCTTGCTTCTTCCAACCATATGATGCGTGCATTCGGCGAGCGTGTTGCAAGAAATATGCCTATTCAGGGCACCGCCGCCGATATTATCAAAATCGCAATGGTTAAGGTTGACGACAGGCTTACAAAGGAAAAAATGAAATCCCGTCTTATTCTTCAGGTGCATGATGAACTTATAGTTGAATCACCGGAAAATGAGGCGCAAAAAGCACTTGAAATCGTGTGTGAGGAAATGGAAAATGCCTGCAAAATGAAGGTTCTCCTTCGTGCAGACGGCAAAATCGGCAATACGTGGTTTGACGCTCATTAATTATGATTAGTATAGAAAAATTCAACATAAAACATCTTGATGATGTTTACAAAATAGAATGTGCCTGCTTTGCTCACCCGTGGAGCAGGGCAGACCTTGAAAATCAGCTTTTGCTTGATACCTCGCATTTCCTTGTTGCGCTTGAAAATGAAAAAGCGGTCGGCTATATGGGACTTCAGATTTTTTC
>DAVZKM010000100.1:0-6862 GCA_052272245.1 Eubacterium sp. | reverse complement strand
CGTCCATACCCTCAAAATAGTTAAGGAAAATATCGTGTTTGCCCTTGCTGTTAAGGCGATTTGCCTTGTCCTCGGCGCTCTCGGTATTGCAAATATGTGGGTCGCAATTTTTGCTGACGTCGGAGTAATGATTCTTGCGGTATTGAATGCAATCCGTGCATTGAAAATTAAATAATCATAGTTTATTACAATCAAAAGCGTGCCATCTCTCCTTGTGTAAAAGGAGAAATGGCACGCTTTTTGTGACCGTTAAGACTTTTTTAGAATTATTATTTTACTTTAATCTTTAAAGTCTTTGAATATTTGCCGTAAAATTTTTCGCCCTGTGACTGATTCTTATAAGCACGGATACGAACATAGTATGTCTTCTTGCTCTTGAGCTTTGAAATTTTTTTAGACTTAACTTTTTTACCCTTTGCAGTAACGGTTTTGGTAGTCTTTTTAGTGAATTTCTTTGAGGTTGAATACTGAATTTCATAGCCCGTAACATTTTTGATATTGTTTTTCCAGCTTACAGTGATTTGCTTTTTCTTTTTGCTCTTCACCGAGGTAATATTTGCCTTTGGCTTTTTAATACCGGACATTACATAGCTTTCGGTTGAAGATAATGCAGGGTTTGAATTGAGCGAAACTGTAAGTGAATATGAGCCGTTATCCTTGGCATAGAGTATGTTGTTTTTTACCTTTGCAACGCTTGGCTTACTGCTTTTGAATGTTACCTGATTATTTACTAAAGAAACGCCGGAAACGCTTAAGCCATTGTTGAAATACGCCAATGCCGTAAGCGGAACATAGCTCTTGCCGCTGACAATTTCAAGTTGACATCTGAGCGAAACGTTTGAAATGAGAGTATTAACTGTTGCATTTACTGAAGCATCTGCAAAGTTAGTATACGGTATAGCTACTTGATTTTGTGAATAAATAACATACATTGAGGTTATGCCGTTTAATGTAAAAAATCCAACTCCTACACCTTGTGCACTGTTCAATAATGAATGGGCAGCATAGGTTTTAACCTGTGATTTAATACTGTCATAAGTAGGAACATCGTAAAAAGCATAAATCGTGGTGATTATTCCCGTAGGGATGTAAGATGAAACCGTATCGCCGTTAGGAAGATACATATCCTGCGTATCATAATAAACGAATACGTCCTTTGCTCGTTGCTTTGCTTGTTCACAGAGGTTGTTGTCAAGAGAAAGCGGTGCCATATTCGATGCTTTTCTGCATTCGTTTATTGCATTTAATGCTTCATCAATCAATGAGTTGTTTTCTGTTCCGCAAAATGTTATGCTTGCACATTTTGATGAATCTGCGGCAAATGCAGAGGTTGCAAATGAGAGCGAAGTAATACTTATTGCTAATGCAAGTAATAATGATAAAACTTTTTTCATAATCTTTACCTACTATTATATTTTATTGTTCATTTTCAACGTCAATCTGCTTTGAAACTGTATCTGCCTGGAATGCCTTTTCAGGGTCAAAGTCCTTTTCAGGGAAGATGAGGTTGAGTACGATACCTGCAATTGAAGCAACAGCAAGAGCTGTAAGAGTGATATTGTGACCGCCGACAGTAAATGTGATACCATTTGTAAGGCCGAGTGCTACAACAAGGATAACTGCGGCAATAATAGTATTTCTTGCTTTTGAGAAGTCAACCTTAGCCTCAACTACGTTTCTTACACCGATAGCGGAAATCATACCGTAAAGAACGAATGAAATACCGCCTACTACTGCACTCGGAATTGACTCGATGATAGCGGCAAACTTAGGGCAGAATGAAAATGCCATTGCAAAATATGCGGCAATTCTTACTACTCTTGGGTCATAAACCTTTGAAAGAGCAAGTACGCCTGTGTTTTCGCCGTATGTAGTGTTAGCAGGAGCGCCGAAAAGGGAAGCGAGTGTTGTTGCAAGACCGTCGCCTAAAAGTGTTCTGTGAAGACCGGGATCTTGAATGTAGTTTCTCTTACAAGTAGCTGAAATAGCAGAGATATCTCCGATATGCTCCATCATTGTTGCAATTGAAATAGGAACAAGAGCAATGATTGCAGAAATTGCTTTGCCGCTGTCATGAACACCGCCGAATACGGTTGAACTCCATTCGATAGGAAATCCAATCCAAGCAGCTTCTTTAACACCTTTGAAGTCAATTGCAAAACTTTCTACTCCACCGATGTTACCTACAACAACTGCTGTAAGATATGCGCCGATTATACCGAGTAAAATAGGAATAATCTTAATCATACCTTTACCGAAAATGTTAAAGACAATAACAAGAACGAGTGCTATAACGGCAAGCCACCAGTTTTTCGAACAATTGCTTACAGCCGAAGGTGCAAGACCTAAACCGATAGCAATTATAATAGGTCCTGTAACTACAGGCGGGAAAAGTTTCATAATCTTATTAATACCGACTGCTTTAATCAATGCGGCAAGAATGAGATAAATAAGACCTGCACACGCTACGCCGAGACAAGCATAAGGCAACATTTCTTTATTAGCCGTTCCGTCCTTGGCCATCGGTGCTACTGCTGCATATCCGCCTAAGAATGCAAATGACGAACCAAGGAATGCCGGTACTTTGAATTTGGTAAGACAATGGAATAAAAGAGTACCTAAACCTGCAAAAAGAAGAGTGGTGGAAATACTCAAACCTGTAAGAAGAGGTACAGTTACGGTTGCGCCGAACATAGCAAACATATGCTGAAAGCCGAGCACAAGCATTTTTGGAGTGCCAAGCTGTCTTGCATCGTAGATGCCGTCTTTGCCGACTTTTGGTTTATTAGACATTTTTCAAGTCCTCCTAAATTATTATATTTGTAATAATATAAAAAATAATTCTAAAGCAAATTAAAATTATTTAGTACCAAAAATTCTGTCGCCTGCGTCGCCGAGACCCGGAATGATATAAGCGTCTTCGTTGAGCTTTTCATCAAGAGCGGCACAGTAAATATCAACGTCGGGATGAGCTTTTTTGAGAGCCTCAAGACCTTCAGGAGCTGCAATAATACACATAAAAACAATCTTTCTTGGGCTTCTCAATTTGATTTGACCGATTGCGTCGATTGCCGAGCCGCCGGTTGCAAGCATCGGGTCAACAACATAAACGTCTCTCTGGTCGATATCCTTTGGTAATTTGCAATAATATTCAACAGGAGTATGAGTTGTTTCATCTCTATATAAGCCGATATGACCGATTCTTGCGGCAGGAACGAGGCTTACACAACCGTCAACCATACCCAATCCGGCACGAAGAATAGGAACAAATGCAAGTTTTCTTCCTGCAATGTGGTTACACTTCGCAATACCGCATGGAGTTTTAACGTCAACTTGCTCTGTAGGTAAATCTCTTGTTGCTTCAAAAGTCATAAGCATTGCAATTTCGTTTACAAGTTCACGAAAATCTTTAGTGCTTGTATTTTCGTTACGAAGAATGCTGAGCTTATGCTGGATAAGCGGATGGTCAAAAATAACTACTTTTCTTTCCATAAATATATCCTCCAAAATCTTTTTGCTAAAATTTTATCATATTATGTCTAAATAAACAATAAAGGTTACACACTTGTAATTATTTTTTGTTAATAAAATGTTAAATGTTGTCATTAACGCTCAAAGCCTTGCCTTTTTTTAATTACTATATTATAATAGGCTAAATATGGAGTATTATATCAAATAGAGATAGGTATGGTATATATGGATAAATTCAAACTTGTAAGTAAATATAAGCCGACAGGCGACCAACCGCAAGCAATTGACGCTTTGGTAAAAGGTGTACTTGACGGCGATAAAGAACAAACGCTTATGGGCGTAACGGGTTCAGGTAAAACCTTTACTATGGCTAACATAATTGAAAAGATAAATCGTCCGACGCTTGTCCTTGCTCATAATAAAACGCTTGCAGCTCAGCTTTGCAGCGAGTTTAGAGAATTCTTTCCCAATAATGCAGTTGAATATTTTGTTTCTTATTATGATTATTATCAGCCGGAGGCTTATGTTCCGACAACAGATACGTATATTGAAAAAGATTCCTCAATTAACGATGAAATAGATAAACTTCGTCACTCGGCAACTTCTGCGCTTTTTGAAAGGCGAGACGTAATTATAGTTGCTTCTGTTTCCTGTATTTATTCAATCGGTGACCCGATAGATTATAAAAGTATGGTTATATCACTTCGTTCCGGTATGGAGTACGGACGTGATAATCTTATTGAAAAACTTGTTTCAATTCAATATGAAAGAAATGATATTAATTTCGTAAGAAATAAGTTTAGAGTAAGGGGAGATACGGTTGAAATCTTTCCGGCAGGCTCAAACGCAACGGCTGTCAGAGTTGAATTTTTCGGTGATGAAATTGACAGGATTTGCGAAATTCAGCCGCTTACCGGTAAGGTAGAGGGTATACTTTCTCACGTTGCTATTTATCCTGCCTCTCACTATGTTGTCAGCGCTGAAAAAATGAATAAGGCTATCGATAAGATATATCAGGAAATGGTTGAGCGTGTTGCTGAATTTGAATCAAAGGGTAAGCTTCTTGAAGCGCAGAGAATTAAAGAACGAACAATGAACGATATTGAAATGCTTAGAGAAACAGGCTTTTGCAAGGGTATTGAAAACTATTCGGCTGTTATGAGCGGGCGAAAGCCCGGGCAAGCGCCGTTTACCTTGATAGATTATATGCCTGATGATTTTCTTCTTTTTTGCGATGAAAGCCACGTTATGCTTCCGCAGGTAAGGGGTATGTATGCAGGAGATCGAGCAAGAAAGGAAAGCCTTATTGAATATGGCTTCAGATTGCCGAGTGCGCTCGATAACAGACCGCTTACTTTTGATGAGTTTTATAAAAAAATAAATCAGGTAATATTCACTTCTGCTACTCCCGGTCAATTTGAAAGAGAACACAGTGCACAAATTGTCGAGCAGGTTATCAGACCGACAGGCCTTCTTGACCCGATTATTACGGTTAAACCTACGGAGGACCAAATGGACGACCTATTGTCTGAAATCAATAACCGAGCAGCATTGGGCGAAAGGGTACTTGTAACAACGCTTACTAAGGCGATGGCTGAGGATTTGACGCATTATCTTGAAGGCTTCGACGTTAAGGTAAGATATATGCACCACGACATTGATACAATCGAACGAATGGAAATTATACGTGATTTGCGTTTGGGCGAATTTGACGTTCTTGTCGGAATTAACCTTTTACGTGAGGGTCTTGATATTCCCGAAGTATCGCTTGTTGCAATTCTTGACGCCGATAAGGAGGGCTTCTTAAGAAGCGAAACTTCACTTGTCCAAACAATAGGCAGAGCGGCAAGAAATGAACACGGCGAAGTTATTATGTATGCCGACAGCGTAACTCCGTCTATGGAAAAAGCTATAACGGAAACTGTACGCCGCCGTGAAATTCAGGAAAAATATAATTCTGAACACGGAATTACTCCTAAAACTATTAAAAAGGATGTTCATCAAATTATTGAGATTACATCTAAGGAAAAGCTCGATGGAAAGAAAAAGCATCTATCAAAGAAAGAACTTAAGTTGATGATAGCCGAGCTGACAAAGGAAATGAAAGAGGCAGCAAAGTTGCTTGAATTTGAGCATGCCGCATATCTTCGTGACCAAATTGCCGAGCTTGAGGGCAAAAAGTAAAGTGAAAGGAATGTGACGATGAATAAAAATATTGTTATTAAGGGTGCAAGAGAGCACAATTTAAAAAATATAGATTTAACTATTCCGAGAGATAAACTTATTGTTTTTACAGGTCTTTCAGGTTCGGGCAAGTCAAGCCTTGCGTTTGACACTATTTATGCCGAAGGTCAAAGAAGATATGTAGAATCGCTCTCCTCTTATGCAAGGCAATTTCTCGGTCAAATGGAAAAGCCCGACGTTGATTATATTGACGGTCTTTCTCCCGCTATTTCAATTGACCAAAAAACTACAAGCCGTAACCCTCGTTCAACTGTAGGAACGGTTACAGAAATTTATGACTATTTAAGGCTTCTCTATGCAAGAATCGGAACACCTCATTGTACTAAGTGCGGCAGAGAAATTACTCAGCAAACCGTTGACCAAATAGTTGACAGGGTGATGGAATTCGATAAAAAAACACGTATTCAAATTTTGGCTCCGATTGTTAAGGGTCGTAAGGGTGAATTTGTTAAGGAACTTGACGGTATAAGAAAGTCAGGCTTTGTACGTGTTCGTGTTGACGGCTCTGTTTATGATTTGAGTGAAGAAATAAAACTTGAAAAGAATAAAAAGCATAACATTGATGTAATAGTTGACAGGCTTGTTATTAATGATGACATTAAATCAC
This sequence comes from Eubacterium sp., assembly GCA_052272245.1. Lineage (GTDB taxonomy): Bacteria > Bacillota > Clostridia > Oscillospirales > Acutalibacteraceae > Eubacterium_R. The sequence goes on along the minus strand of DAVZKM010000100.1, from coordinate 540 downwards.
GTTTGACAGATTCTGTTGAGACTGCCACTCACCTTGCCGACGGTAACGTTGTTATTGATATAGTAGGCGACAGAGAGGAACTTTTTTCACTTAATTACGCCTGCCCCGAGCATGGTGCAGTTATTGAGGAAATGAGCCCGAGAATGTTCTCGTTTAATAATCCTTTTGGTGCTTGTAAAAAGTGCGGCGGTCTTGGCTCATATAAAGAAATTGATCCTGATCTTGTGATTCCGAATAAAAAACTTTCTATTAATCAAGGTGCTGTTAAGGCATCGGGCTGGAGCGTTAAGGATGGCGCTATTGCAAAAATGTATTACGATGGAATTGCTAAGGAATACGGCTTTTCACTTGATGTTCCTGTTGATATGATACCAAAGGACGGGTTGAGAGCAATTCTTTATGGCACAGGCGGAAAGAAACTTAAGATGAAACGTGTAACCTCTTACGGTACAGGCGATTATCAAACGGATTTTGAAGGCGTTATTCCTAATTTAAAACGTGCTCGTCTTCGGCGCGCTTTCTCTTCTTGTCTTTCTTGTC
>DAVZKM010000099.1:0-7093 GCA_052272245.1 Eubacterium sp. | reverse complement strand
AGCTCCTTTTCCGGCATTTATCAGCTGAAAACAGAACTTGGTCAGCACGCAAGGCTTATGTCGCAGGCCTTAAGAATTCTTGCAGGTACTATTAATAAAACAAATTGTATAGTTATTTTCATTAACCAACTTCGAGAAAAAATCGGCGTTATGTATGGCAATCCCGAGGTTACTACCGGCGGTCGTGCACTTAAATTCTATTCTTCAATGCGTATTGATGTAAGAAAAATTGAACAGTTAAAAGGCGCAGGAAGTGAGTTTATCGGCTCTCGTACCCGTGCTAAGATTGTTAAAAATAAGGTTGCGCCTCCTTTCAAGAGTGCTGAATTTGACATTATGTACGGTGAGGGAATCAGCAAGGTAGGAGAAATTCTTGATATGGCTGTTCAGTATGATATTGTTCATAAAGGCGGTTCATGGTTCTCTTACGGTGATCGTAGGCTCGGTCAGGGCAGAGATAATGTTAAAGAAATCATTAAAAATGAACCTGAACTTGCTGCTGAGCTTGAGCAGAAGATTAAGGATAAAATTGCTGAGGATATCGAAAAAGCAAAGGAAGAACGTGTAGCAAAGGCTAATGCCGCTAAGCCTGCACCTAAGCCTGAAAAAAAGATTACACGTGAGGAAGCACTTGCTAAAATCAACATTATGGTTGAGGATGATGAGGACTGATGATTTTAACTCATCAAAAAGGCAGAGGAACTAAGGTTCATTTGTTTCTTGACGGGCAGTATGCCGCCACTACTGATGAAAACTGTTGGCTTGATAATTATATATCAAACGGAGCAGATATTGATGATGAGCAGTGGCAGGCACTTCTCGTTAAAATAAATTACAAAAAAGCATTAAATAAATGTGCCGACTATTTATCAAGGCGTGATTATTCCGTTAAAGAACTTAAAACAAAAATTTCAAAGTCCGTTGATGAGGTAAGTGCTCAAAAGGCAGTTGACAGATATATCGAAGCAGGATATCTTGATGACGAAAAGTACTGCCAAAGGCTTATTGAATATTTACTTGATGTAAAAAAGTTTTCAACAGCTAATATTAAGCAGGAGTGCTTTAAGCGTGGTATCAACAGGGAAATTGTTGACGAAAAACTGTCGATTTTTGAAATTGATAATGTTTCAACAATTATCAAACTTATTAAATCAAAGTATGCCACAAAACTTAATCAGGAAAACGGGAAAGAAAAGGTAATCGCCGCACTTCAAAGAAAAGGCTTTTACTATTCGGATATTAAATCGGCATTTTACAGGATAGAAGAATATGACGAATAAAGTTGGTATGATTTCACTTGGTTGTCCTAAAAATCAGGTCGACGGTGAAGTAATGCTTGAAAAATTAAATAAAAGCGGCTTTGAAATAGCACAAAACATTGAAGACAGCGATGTTATGATTATTAACACCTGCGGCTTTATTGAAGATGCTAAACGTGAGGCTATCGAAACTATTTTAGAGGTTGCTGAATATAAAAAAGCCGGAATCATAAGTGCTATTGTTGTTACAGGATGCCTTGCCGAAAGATATCAGGATGAAATCATTAAAGAAATTCCGGAAGTTGATTCGGTAATAGGTATAGGTGCAGATAATGACATTGTTAAAGTTTGTCACAAAGCTTTGCTTGGTGTAAGAACAAGCTTTTACCCGGATAAAAAGTATCTTTTGCTTGAGGGCGACAGAATGCTTTCTACCCCTAAGCATTGGGCTTATTTAAAAATAAGCGACGGCTGCGACAACAGATGCTCTTATTGTGCAATTCCGCTTATACGTGGCGGCTATATAGAGCGCCCTATGGAGAATATTATTAGGGAAGCGCAAAATCTTGCCAAAAAGGGAATTAAAGAACTTATAATTATTGCACAGGATACCACAAAATACGGCTTAAAGCTTTACGGTGAATATCGTCTTGCAAGTCTTTTAAAGGAACTTGTTAAGATAGACGGCATTGAGTGGATTAGGCTTTATTATTGCTATCCTGACAGGGTTACCGACGAGCTTATTGACGTAATTGCAAGTGAGGAGAAAATTTGCCCATATATCGACATTCCGCTTCAACATTGTAATAAAAATATATTAAAAGCTATGCACAGAACAGGCTCGTATGAGGAACTTAAAGACCTTCTATTCAAAATGAAGGAAAAAATTCCGAATCTTGCACTTCGTACAACATTTATGGTCGGATTTCCCGGTGAAAGTGATGAGCAATTTGAGGAACTTTGTAGATTTGTTAAGGAAATTAAGTTTGACAAAATGGGTTGCTTTACGTATTCTGCTGAGGAGGATACTCCTGCCGCTGAGTACGATAATCAAATTGACGAAGAAGTTAAAAAGAGACGTGCCGACGTTTTGATGGATATTCAGTATTCAATAAGCGAGCAACTTAACAAAGCGAGAATAGGCAATACATATAAGGTTATTATCGATTCGTTTGATGATGGGATGTATAACGGCAGAGCTTATTTTGATTCTCCCGAGATTGACAGCGCAATAGTATTTAAGAGTAATGATAAGTTTAAAACAGGCGAGTTCGTAAATGTTAAAATTACAGGCTGTGACGGCTATGATTTGATTGGAGAAAAAGTATGAATTTACCAAATAAAATAACAGTATTTCGTTTTTGTTGTATTCCTTTTTTAATGGCATTTTCACTTATAGAATTCAAATACCATTGGGTTGCGGCACTTCTTGTATATTTCGTTGCGTGTATGAGTGACAAGGCTGACGGAATTATCGCAAGAAAAAATGGTCTTGTAACTGATTTTGGTAAGGTTATGGACCCACTTTCAGATAAAACTCTCGTTTTTGCGGCTTATCTTGTATTTATCAATATGGGTTGGCATACAGAACTTTGTATTCTTCTTATGCTTGCCAGGGAGTTTCTTGTTGCAGGAATAAGAATGCTTGCTGCCGCAAACGGTGAGGTTGTCGCCGCAAACGGTTTTGGTAAGTGCAAAACGTTTCTTCAAATGTCAACAACAGGTATGACTTTCCTTCTTCTTGCAGTCGGTGAGGGTACAGCTGATATCACAACTACGACTCCTTGGCTCAATATTTATTGCGCTATTGCATTTTGGATTGTAAGTGTTGTTGCGGTTTTAAGCGGTCTTATTTACGCTAAAGACGGTTGGCATTTAATAAAAACAAAATAATAGTTGCAAATTTGAAAAAAACATATATAATAGTAGTAGAAATAAATGTTTAATATAAAAAACAGTGATGCAGAGAAGTAAGCAGGTAATTATTTATTCAGAGAATGAGCCGTTTTGCTGTGAGGCTTTATAAATAATCTGCTAAAATGCACTGCGGAGTTGCTTAAAGGAATTTAGTATTTTAAGCCGTTTTGCCACGTTATAGGCATATCTGTATATTTTGCAGTCTAAGTATAAACAAGAGTGGAACCGCAGTATTTTATTGCCTCTGTCAATTTGACAGGGGCTTTTGTTTTTATTATATTAAAATCTGTAAGGGAGAGCATATTGTATGTTTAACTCATTTAAAGAGGATATTAAAAGCTTTATGGAGCACGATCCGGCGGCGAGAAGTCCTATTGAAATAGTGCTTCTTTACCCCGGATTTAAGGCGCTTCAAAGCCATAAAAGAGCAAAGTGGTTTTTAAATCACAATATGCCTTTTATAGCAAGATATATCAGTCAGCGTTCAGCGCATAAAACAGGTATTGAAATTCACCCCGGTGCTACAATTGGCAGAAGAGTTTGTATTGATCACGGTAACGGTATTGTTATCGGCGAAACAACCGAAATCGGCGATGACGTTATGATTTATCAGGGCGTAACACTTGGCGGTACAGGCAAGGATATCGGCAAACGTCACCCAACTATCGAAAGCGGTGTTATGATAGGCTCCGGCGCTAAAGTATTAGGACCTATTACTATTGGCAGGAATGCTAAAGTTGCCGCAGGTGCAGTCGTCGTTAAGGATGTTGAACCGAATTGTACTGTTGTCGGCGTTCCCGGTGAGGTAGTCAGGATTGACGGCGAAAGGGTAGATGACCTTGACCAAATCAATATTCCTGATCCGCTTATGAATTTGATTAGAGAAAATCAGGCTGAAATTCAAAAACTTAAAGAAGAAATTGAAAAATTAAAGGAGCGAAAATCATGAAAATTTATAATACAATGACCCGTCAAAAGGAAGAGTTTGTTCCAAATGACCCTAAGGAAGTTAAAATTTATGCCTGCGGACCGACGGTATATAATTATATTCATATTGGTAATGCTCGTCCACTGTGCGTATTTGACGTTTTGAGAAGATACCTTGAATACAGAGGATATAATGTAAAATTTGTTCAAAACTTTACCGATGTTGACGACAAAATTATTAAACGTGCAAATGAAGAGGGCAGTACCTTTGAGGAAATCTCTAAAAAGTACATTGAAGAATTTTGGATTGACGCTAACGGATTGAATTTTAAAAAAGCAACAGTTCACCCTAAAGCAACGGAAAATATTGATGAGATAATTAACATAATTAAAACTCTTGAAGAAAAGGGTTACGCTTATTCAGTTGACGGCGACGTTTATTTCAGAACTCTTAAGTTTAAGGATTACGGCAAATTAAGCCATCAGCCTATTGATGATTTGCAGTCGGGCGCAAGAATTGCTATCGGAGAGAAAAAGGAAAATCCTCTTGATTTCGCTCTTTGGAAAGCTGCAAAAGAGGGCGAACCTTATTGGCAGTCGCCTTGGGGTAAGGGCAGACCGGGCTGGCATATTGAATGTTCTGCTATGAATAAAAGGTATTTAGGCGATACAATTGATATTCATTGCGGCGGTCAGGACCTTATTTTCCCTCACCACGAAAATGAAATTGCGCAAAGTGAGTGTGCAAATGGTTGCACTTTTTCAAAATATTGGATGCACAATGGCTATATTAATGTTGATAACGTTAAAATGAGTAAATCACTCGGCAATTTCAAAACGGTTCGTGAAATTGCTAATGTTTACGGTTATGAGGTTATCAGATACTTTCTTGTTTCATCTCATTACCGTTCACCTATTAATTACAGCCTTGAAATAATTGAGCAGTGCAAAAGCGCTCTTGAAAGACTTTATACTTGCCGTGAAAGCCTTGATTTTGCTATTAAAAACGCTAAAGACATAGCTGACGATGTTGAACTTGTAGACCGCATAAACAGCCGCAGAGAGCAATTTATTAAGGCTATGGATGACGACCTCAATACTGCCGACGGTGTAGCGGCTATTTTTGACCTTGTCAAGGATATTAATACTTCAATTCTTGATAAAAACGTTTCTAAAAATGTTTGCGATACAGCCGCTAAGGTATTTGACGAGCTTTGCGAAGTGCTTGGTATTCTTTATAACAGAAAGAACAACGATGTTGACGCTGATATTGAAGCGCTTATTGAAGAACGTCAGACAGCAAGAGCCAATAAGGATTGGGCAACGGCCGACCGTATCCGTGACGAACTTAAAGCTAAGGGCATTATTTTAAAAGATACACCGCAGGGCGTCACTTGGACTAAAGAATAATAATTAATCGGGCAGGGGACTTTGGTTTTCCTGCCTTTTTTAGTGAGGGATATATGATGGTTGATAAAAGAAAATTTAAGAATATTAATTTATCTCTTTTGGGTTTGGGCACTATGCGCCTGCCGTGCGAAACCGAACAAAAAAGAGAATCAAACCCTAATATTGATTATGATAAGGCACAAAGTCTTGTTGATTTGGCATATAAAAACGGAGTAAATTATTTTGACACTGCATATATGTATCATTGCGGCAAGAGCGAAGAATTTATCGGTAAGACTTTAAAGAAATATCCGAGAGATACATATTACCTTGCCGATAAGCTTCCTATTTGGATGTGTGATACTAAAGAGGATATGAAGCGTGTGTTTGACGAACAGCTTGAGCGAACCGGTATGGATTATTTCGATTTTTATCTTCTTCATTCTCTTGATAAGGAAAATTTTGAAAAGTGCGAAAGTTTCGGCGCTTATGATTTTTTAAAGAAAATGCAAAAAGAGGGTAAGATTAAATATATCGGCTTTTCGTTTCATGGAACGATTGACGATTTAAGAAAAATAGTATCTGCTCATAAATGGGATTTTGCTCAAATCCAAATGAATTATCTTGATTGGGAAAATCAAAATGCAAAGATACAATACCAAATACTTGAAGATGCAGGTATTCCCACAATCGTTATGGAGCCCGTAAGGGGCGGTAAGCTTGCTTTGGTGAATGATGAGATATCAGATATGTTTAAGTCGTTAAAGCCTGATAACAGCACTGCCTCGTGGGCTATGGGTTTTGTTGCGAGCCATAAAAACATAATCACAATTTTAAGCGGAATGAACAGCGCAGAGCAAATGCTTGACAATCTTTCTACTTTAACTGATTTTAAGCCATTTACTGATATTGAATATTCCCTTTGCGAAAAGGCTGCTTCAATACTTAACAAAAGCGAGGTTATTTCCTGCACGGGCTGTGACTATTGTCAGCCTTGCCCAAAGGGTATTAAAATCAGTTCGTTTTTTTCTCTTTATAACACCGTCGTTTCAGGTGAAGTTGATATTAATTTAGGAAAAGATAAATATAACTCTTATAAGGTTAATCCGACAGCTTGCGCATGGTGCAATAAATGCAAAAATCATTGCCCGCAGTCAATCAGCGTGCCCGATGTATTAGAGGGCAGGGTGGTCAAACTTTTTATGCAGTAAATTGATTATCGTTAAATTAAAAACAACTTTATATTGTTAATATCGCAATATGTATTGCCAACGTCTTAATACTATGCTATTATTAATATAATAAATATGTTAGGGGAGTTTGTATGAAAAAAAGACTGAGCATTTTACTGTCACTTGTAATTGTTTTATCTATATGTGCACCGATTACAAGCGTTATGGCAGAAGATGCAAGAAAGCGAAGTGTATTAAAAACAGGCAAAGAAATTGCCGCACTGTGCAATGAATATGACAATTACAATGAATTAGACAGTACAGACGAACAAACTATCAATACAAGATTGATAGTTAAGTCCGATGATAAAATCGATGAATACGGTGCTGTTGACAGTGTTTATGGTTTTGGTTATGCCTTTTTGCAGT
>DAVZKM010000098.1:0-7204 GCA_052272245.1 Eubacterium sp. | reverse complement strand
TTAATGGACCGGGTGAGGCCAAGGAAGCCGATATCGGAATTGCAGGCGGCGACGGATGCGGACTTATCTTTAAAAAAGGCGAAATTCTTCGCAAGGTTGATGAAAAAGATTTACTCGATGAGTTAATGAAGGAAATTGATAAATTATAATGAATAGATTTGCAGACTATTTTTCAAATTATGTTAATGACGATACAATTACATATATAGGAAACGGCGATATTACTTCCTTTACCGTGTCACGTCAAGACAGGGAACTTGCAGTCGGTCTTAATTTAGAGAACTTTATTGATTATGGCATTGTTGAAAATTCTCAAAATCAAATTGCAAGGGCAATGGAACTAAAAAAAGTTCATATTAACCCACGCTTTCCAAAAAGTGAGTTTTCGCTTGATAATATCGAAAGAATACTTGAATATGTTAGGCACGAATCTCCTGCGGCTAATGGCTTTTTTGACGGCTGTGAGGCGGAACTTGAGGACAGAACGCTTACCATTTGCCTTAAAAAAGGCGGCAAGGATGTGCTTGAATCGCAAAAGGTTGACCGCACGATTGCAAATAAGATTTATGAACTTTTTGATTTGGACTTTGTTGTTATTTTTCTTGAAGTTCAGGCTTTTGATATTGAAAAGGCAGTGCAAAAGGCTGTTGAGGAAAGGCGAGCAGAGGAGCAGCATAAAAAAGAAGAGGAAGAAAAAAATGTTAACCACGAACTTTGGGACGAACTTCCTGTTTTTAAAGATACACTTAAAAAGATATACGGCAAGGCAATTCACGAAAAGCCGAAGAATATTGCCGACGTTTCAACAGAGGACGGCTATATAACTGTTTGGGGTGACGTGCTTAAAACAGAGGTACGTGAAACAAAGAGGGGGACAAGCAAGATTTTCGATTTTGATATATCCGATTACACCTCTTCAATTACAGTTAAAATGTTTGACGATAAACGTGTTATTGACCCACTTGTTGAAAAAATAAACGAGGCAGGTACTCTTGCTATTTCAGGCGGCTATCAGTTTGATACATTTTCAAATCAATATGTTCTTCGCCCTTACGCAATTGCGAGCATTAAAAAGGCAGAGAAAACAGATGATGAGCCTGAAAAAAGAATTGAACTTCATATGCATACCTCGCTATCTGAGATGGACGCTATTTCATCTCCGACAGCTCTTGTTAAGCAAGCCATTAAATGGGGTCACGAGGCTGTAGCTATCACCGACCACGGAGTAGTTCAGGCGCTTCCTGAGGCTTATGCCGCTTCGGGCAAGGGCAGTAAGATTAAACTGATTTTAGGTATGGAGGGATATCTTGTTGATGATGAAAAATACCCCGACTTCCTTAATATGAAAACAAATCAATATGAACGTTATCATATTATCTTCCTTGTTAAAGAGGATACTTCTATGGATGAATCTATCCCTAAGGAAGAGAGAAAATACGGCAGAAAAAATCTTTACGAAATGATTTCTGCATCTAATGTTAAATATTTCAAAAAACGTCCGCTTATTCCCAAATCTCTTTTGAGAAAGAAAAGAGACAGCATTATTGTCGGCTCTGCATGCGAGCAGGGTGAGGTTTATCAGGCAATTTTAGATGATGTAGACGAGGACAAGCTTGAAGAAATTGCATCTTTTTATGACTATCTTGAAATTCAGCCAAACGGCAATAACGCATTTATGCTCAGAACGAGCGATCAGGAATACGTTACTAATAAGCGTGGCGAGGAAAAGAAAAATCGCTATTGGAAGGTAAACAGCGAAGAAGATTTAATCAATATTAATAAAAAAATTATTGCTTTGGGCGATAAACTCGGTAAGCTTGTTGTTGCTACGGGCGACGTGCATTTCTTGAGTGAACACGACGCAAAATTCCGTGCAATCATTATGGCTTCAAAGGGCTTTGACGATGCGGATAATCAACCCCCGCTTTATTTTAAAACCACACGTGAAATGCTTGATGATTTCGCTTGGGCAGGGGACAGAGCAAGAGAATTTGTTATCGATAATCCTAAAAAAATTGCCGCAAGCATTATGGATAATATTCCGCCTATTCCTCCGGGAACGTTTCAGCCGCATATCGACGGCGCTAACGAGGAACTTACGGAAAAATGCTGGAATATGGCTAAGGATTTGTATGGCGACCCTGTTCCCGAATATGTTGCAAACAGGCTTCAGCGTGAACTTGATTCAATTATAGGTCACGGTTTCGGTGTACTTTATGTTATCGCAAAGCGTCTTGTTGAGGAAAGTGAAAGAAACGGCTACCTGGTCGGTTCAAGAGGTTCTGTCGGCTCGTCGCTTGCCGCTCACTTTGGCGGTATATCAGAGGTTAATCCGCTTGCACCTCATTATTACTGCAAAAAATGTAAGCACAGCGAATTCTTCTTAAACGGCGAATACGGCTCGGGCTTTGACCTTCCTGCCAAGAATTGCCCTAATTGCGGCACTCCTATGAAGCGTGACGGCCATGAAATTCCGTTTGAAACCTTCCTTGGCTTTGACGGCGATAAGGAACCTGATATTGACCTTAACTTCTCGGGTGAATATCAGTCTCGTTCTCATAGATTTACAGAGGAACTTTTCGGTAAGGAATATGTGTTCAAAGCGGGTACTATGGCAACGGTTGCCGATAAAACCGCCTATGGCTACGTAATGAAATATCTTGATGAGCGTGGTATTCAAAATGTTACTCCGAGAGCCGAGATTGACAGATTGACAGTCGGCTGTACGGGCATTAAGCGAACAACGGGTCAGCACCCCGGCGGTATGGTCGTTGTTCCCGATAAATACACCGTTGAGGATTTCACCCCTATTCAGTATCCGTCAAATGACGAATCTAAGGGTACATACACAACCCACTTTGACTTTAAAAACTCGCTGCATGATACACTTTTGAAGCTTGACGAGCTTGGGCACGATAATCCTACTCTTTATAAATATCTTGAGGATTCAACAGGTATTCCCGTTATGGACGTTGATTTGTCAGATCCTCTTTTATATAAACTTATCACATCTACCGAGCCTATCGGTGTTTCGCCCGAGGATATAGATTGCCAAACAGGTACTCTTGCAATTCCTGAAATGGGTACGCCGTTTGTTATCGGTATGCTTCTTGAGGCGCAGCCTAAAACATTTGCCGACCTTTTGCAGATTTCGGGTCTTTCCCACGGTACAGATGTTTGGCTCGGCAATGCGCAGGAACTTATTCAAAACGGTACGTGTACGATTTCCGAAGTTATAGGTTGCCGTGACGATATTATGACTTATCTTCTCCATAAAGCTGAAAAGTATGAAAGAGAAACAGGCAAGGAATCACCGCTTAAAAAGAAAGATTGCTTTAAGATTATGGAATATACCCGTAAGGGTAAAGCACCTAAGGAACTTCCGCCTTATGAGGAGGCAATGAAGACGGTAGGCGTTGAGCAATGGTATATTGATTCCTGCTATAAGATTAAATATATGTTCCCGAAAGCTCATGCTGCGGCTTACGTTATTGCCGCTTTGCGCCTTGCATGGTATAAAATACATAAGCCAATCCATTTTTATTCCGCTTACTTTACAGTTCGTGGCGGTGCCATTGACGCTGTTGCGGCAGTTCAGGGTAAAGCGGCTGTTAAAAAGAAAATGGAGGAAATTAAGCTTAAGGGTAACGATAAAACCGCAAAGGACGAGAGCACATATATTGTTCTTCAAATCGTTATTGAAATGCTTGCAAGAGGTATTGAATTTTTACCTGTCGATATTTATAAATCCGATGCAAGAATTTATATGATTGAGGACGGGAAAATCAGGCTTCCGTTTGGTGCAGTTGACGGTATAGGTGAAAATGCGGCTGTCTCTCTTGCAAAAGCACGTGAGGACGGCGGTGGAGACTTCTTGTCCTATGACGATTTAATGGCGAGAGCAGGTGTCGGCAAGAGTGTTTGCGAGGCGCTCAAAAATGCAGGTGCGCTCGGCGATATGCCGGAATCTAACCAAATTTCGCTTTTTTAATCTGTGATTTAATGTAATAAATATAAAAATTTATTAATTTATCTTGACATTGACGTTGTAGTATGTTAGCATATTAACACTCTACTACGCTAAAGTGACAGGAGACTTATTGCTATGAAAAGATATTCAAAACTCATTCCGCAGGGAACGAGAGATTTACTGTTTGAGGAATGTGACGATCGAAGAAATGTTGAATCAACCCTTTCGGTTTTGTTTAAAGAACATAAATACCGTAAGGTTATGACTCCAACTGTTGAATTTTACGATGTTTTTGCTGAAAATGACCTTGGTATTGAGGCTGAAGAAATGTATAAACTGTCTGATTCTCAAGGTAGAACAACCGTTCTTCGCCCCGATAATACAGCACCGATTGCACGTCTTGTTGCAACCCGCCTTTCTAAAGAAGATTTTCCCGTAAGGCTTTATTATAATCAGAATGTTTATGTTCGCAATAAAAGCCTTGCCGGCAGAACTGACGAAACGGAGCAAAGCGGTATTGAGCTTATAGGCGACGGCAGTATTGAGGCAGACATTGAAGTTATTTCTATGGCTTATGAGGCACTCAAGAGAAATAATGTTTCCTCATTTAAACTTGAACTTTGTCATGCGGGATTTTTTAAATCCATTCTTAATAAAATGAGTATAACTTCAACTCAAAGGGCTGATATTTGCAAGCTTATAGAGGGTAAGAACTATGCCGCTTTGGGTGATATGCTTGCTCAGTTTGATGACAGCCGTGAGGCTGATGTTATTAAAAAGTTACCACGTCTTTTCGGCGACGTAAGCGTTATAGATGAAGCAAAGAAGCTTTATAATGATGAAAAATCAAACGAAGCACTTGACTATTTAAGAAATGTTTATGAAAAGCTTTGCGATATGGGACTTGGCGATAATATCACCATTGACCTCGGACTTGTAAACAGAAGTAATTATTATACGGGCGTTATTTTTCGTGGCTATGCGGAGGGCAGCGGTCTTACCATTGTTTCAGGCGGTAGATATGATAACCTTATCAGCGAGTTTGGGCTTGATGCTCCGGCCGTAGGCTTCGGCGTCAATGTTAATGCGCTTTGCGACGTTATGCGAGAGGAAATTAATGTTGACAGGCCTATTCGTATAGCGCTTACTAAAGGCAGGCTTGAAAAATCATCAATTTCTCTTTTTAAGAAAATGGGGCTTGACACAAGCGAACTTGAAAATAAAGGCAGACGCCTTATTCTTCCTGTCGGAGATTTTGAGGCTGTGCTTTCAAAAGCACCTGACGTTATAACTTATGTTGAACACGGCGTTTGCGATATCGGAATTGTCGGCAAGGATACTATTGTTGAACACGGCAATTCGTTTTATGAAGTTATTGACCTTAATATCGGCAAGTGTCGTTTTGCTCTTGCGTGCCCTAACGGAACGGATTTCTTTTCGGGCCATCGCAGAAAAGTTGTCGCAAGTAAATATCCTAAGGTTGCAAAGTCATATTTTCAATCTAAGGGTATGGATGTTGATATTATCAAAATTGAGGGCAGTGTTGAGCTTGCTCCTCTTTTGGGACTCGCAGACGGAATTGTCGATATAGTAGAAACCGGTTCAACTCTTAAGGAAAATGGGCTTGAGGTTGTTGATACAATTATGCCGATTTCCGCAAGGGTTATAGTCAATATGGCTTCTATGAAACTTCGAAAAAAAGAGATTGATGAATTCTTAAACGAATTAGTGCTTGCATCTAAAGTTTGATAAAAATGAGGTATAAGTGATGAATATTACAAAGGCGAACGGTAAAAACGAGTATGAGCTGATTAAAAATTTAAAAAAACGATCGGGCGAAACTGATGAAAAAATCGTTGAAGCCGTAACTACAATTATAAACTCTGTTAAAGAGCAGGGTGATGAAGCAGTAAGGGAATTTACTGTCAGATTTGACGGTATGGTACCTAAAAAGACCGTGATTGAAAAGGACGAACTTGATTCTTATCTTGATGAGGTTGACGAGGATTTTAAAAATGCCGTAATCAAGGCTAAAAATAATATTTACGATTTTCATTTGCGCCAGGCTCAGCAGTCTTGGCTCACTACTAAGGAAAACGGCGTCATTATGGGGCAAAGAATACGTGGGCTTCATAGAGTAGGTATTTACGTTCCCGGCGGTACTGCTGCCTATCCTTCATCTGTTTTGATGAATGCAATCCCTGCTAAAATTGCCGGAGTTAAAGAGATTATTATGGTTACTCCTCCGGGTAAAGACGGTAATCCAAATCCTGATATTATGGCTGCTGCCGCTGTTGCAGGTGTTGATAAGGTATTCCTTGTAGGCGGTGCTCAGGCTGTTGCCGCTTTAGCTTTCGGAACCGAAAAGATACCAAAGGTTGATAAAATTGTAGGACCCGGTAATATTTTTGTTGCTACTGCAAAGAAGCTTCTTTACGGTGTTGTTGATATTGATATGATTGCAGGCCCAAGTGAAATTCTTGTTGTTGCCGATAAAAGCGCAAAGCCTTCATTTCTTGCCGCTGATCTTATGAGTCAGGCAGAGCACGATGTAAGAGCGTCTGCAATTTTACTTACAACTTCAATGGAAGTCGCAAGAGCAACCGCAAGAGAAATAGACAGGCAGATTAAATTCCTCGAAAGACAGGAAATTATAGAAAAATCGCTTAACGATTACGGCGAAATTATTGTTTGCGAAAATCTTGACCAGGCTATTGATTTTGCAAATGAGCTTGCACCGGAGCATCTTGAAATGTGCGTTGAAGAACCGCTTAAATATATCGGCAGGCTTGATAATGCCGGAAGCGTATTTCTCGGCAATTACTCTCCCGAACCGCTCGGTGACTACTTTGCAGGTCCTAATCACGTTCTTCCGACAAGCGGCACTGCGAGATTTTTCTCACCTTTGTCGGTTGACAGTTTCGTTAAGAAAAGTTCGTTTATTTACTATACCGAAAATGAACTTAAAAAGGCAAAGGACGATATAGTTAAACTCGCAGATACAGAGGGACTTACTGCACACGCTAATTCAATTAAGGTTAGATTTGAATAATATTTTAGAGGTACTTATATGAGAAAGGCTCAAATTGAAAGAAATACTAAGGAAACGCAAATAGAAATTGACCTTTGCCTTGACGGCGGAGATGTTGAGGTGTCAACAGGCATCGGCTTTTTTGACCATATGCTTGTGGCTTTTGGCCCGCCGACCGTTGCAGAACACGGTGGCATCGTGCG
>DAVZKM010000097.1:0-7301 GCA_052272245.1 Eubacterium sp. | reverse complement strand
TCCGGCAGATAAAGCGGCCTGACTCTCCGCTAATTTATTTAAGGTATCAAGGAGCTGTTTATCTTTTTCCCGATTATGAGCTCTCTCCTTTTCAAGTTCTGCCTGCAGCTTCTCTATTTGCCCCCTTAAAAATACAACTTCGCTATCCTCCGGAGGTGTAAACGAGGGTGTAAACAAACCGTCAACAGTTGACGACAACTTACCGTCAACTTGTTTACGGTCATTTTTTAAAAACGCCTGTTTTATTAGGTTTTCACCGTCAACAGATATGTAAACAACACCGTCAACGGTTGACGTAAACGGCTGTAAAGCTGTTGACAGTTCCTTACTCTTTCTTTTTTGATGAACAGCT
This sequence comes from Eubacterium sp., assembly GCA_052272245.1. Classification (GTDB taxonomy): domain Bacteria; phylum Bacillota; class Clostridia; order Oscillospirales; family Acutalibacteraceae; genus Eubacterium_R. The sequence goes on along the minus strand of DAVZKM010000097.1, from coordinate 6,949 downwards.
TGCTTTGACACACCCAATTCATCAGCAATTTGTTTTACTGTTTTGCTCATAATTACACCTATTCCTCTGTCTCATCGCTATTTATATTTTCACCAGCATTTATTCGAGCTATATCCTTTACCATCTCATCACCGTCCTGGGGAAAATCTATAAGAGCAGTTGTATATACCCTTACTTTTTCTTTTCCCTCATCTTCACCATAAAAGCCTTTGGATTGTATAAATTTCATTCCTTTCATTTGCATATACTCCATAGCCTTTACAATACTTCCTTTTGTCCCCTCTAAACGCATACCAACAGTCAGATGAGCCATAACACACACTCCCTAAATATTATTTTTATTTTTAAGTTCGCCTATAATGTAATCACTTAATTCTTGTGACGGTGAAATCTTAACAGAAATATTTCCGTCACGCTCAAGCTGCTCCATTCGTTCAGAACGCAGACGTTCCTGCTGCAACTCGGCAACAATATCATCATAATACTTTATAACCGTATTTCTGTCAACTCCGGCACCTCTTGCTATTGCAGCCTTTTTTGTTATATCCGGATTTTCTTTCATAAAAGCATAAATAATATTCTTTTTACTTTTTCTACCGTTACCGGCTCTCCAATCAGTTCCATCAACTTCATCACTCGCCATTTGAATTATCCTGCACCTTTTCAAATGTTCTTCTTGTTTTCTGCCATTCCTTTTATTTTTTTCAATATTCAGACCTGATAATTTTGCAATATCATCTCTGGGAAATGTAACATAATCTTCGTTATACATTTCCAAAGCACATTGTATATCATCTTCTGTAAATCGGTTAATATCCTCAACACTCATATCGTCATAAATTTCTAAAAGAGAATAGGCATCCTTCATCAACTCGCCTTCTTCAATACAACACTTTTTCGCATATATCGCCAAAGTCATTATACCATAAAATCTATGACCGACCGTTATTTCATCTCTAATTCTGTTAAGCCACCAATCATACAAATCTCTTTTTATAGTCCATCTGCCCCGACGTTCTTTTCTGACAATTCGCTTTTCGTACCAATCGGGATATTTTTCTTTTGCCTCCTCGATTGATAACCGGCTTTTCATCATAATGCTTTTTACATGCTCCCTCTCTCCGCTCGATGCCGGAATAAAAGACAATAACTCTGACAAAGATATTCTATCTCCATGAGAAAATGCAACAACAGGATATTCTTTTCCCAGCTTAGTACACGTTCCAATAACTCTAAACCCTTGCATTATACCTTGCATTTGTGGCTCTTTAATTGTTGATGTAAACTTATTCCATATCTGACGAGTCAAAGCATATTTTAATTCTTTCATATACAACTGATTTTGCGGATACATAGGAACAGGCTCATCAAGAACATAATATAAATGCAATCCTGTACCACTATTTACAACAAAAGTAGCCTTTGGAAGAATATCTCTATCCATCTGATGAAGGACATCTCGAAGCTGCGGCATACCTACACCGTCAAGGTCAAAAACCAAAGCATATAAATATCGTGCATTTTTCGCATTACGCTGCTTCCCATAATATGAAATTGGAGACATAATAGTAAATTCCGAACCGTTTATCTCATTCAGTTCCTCAAGCTCATCAGTAATTGTATATCTTTTTCCCTTTCCATTCCGCTTTACCTCAACAGCAATACCATTTTCTTTATATTTTTTCTCAATAGTAACCGCAATAGCATTAGGTTTATTATCTTCATAATGCCCTTTTCTTTCAAAAGCTCCGGCAGGGAATATGTATCTATAAAAATCATAAGGCTCTATCTGTTCATAAAACTGATTAAGCAGCATATTTTTTTCTTGATACAATAACCGCTGTTGCTGCAGCAAATCAGACCTATCAGACAACATAAAAACACCTCCAACAAATCAGGGGGAAAGGGGAGAGCAAAAAAGCGGTCGCTAATGCTCCCTTAAAGAAAAAGTCACCTCTCCCTTTTCCCCCTCGCTCCACCTATGGAAAGCGTGGAAAACTCCGTTGGAGTTTACACACCCTTACCACAGGTTACGCTCACCCCCATATCCCTCTCCGACTTTTTCCATTGATTTATAAAAAATTATTTTTTATTTTTTTGAGTTAGCCTAGGGCTATACGGGGCATATATTATCAATACATTTTTTCCGCACTTTTATAATATCATAAATTTTCTGAAAATACAATATCTTGTGCTGAAAAATATTATTCCCACAAAAAATATTTTTTATAAATATATAAAATACCATTGACTTTTTTGCAAAAATTGTATATACTATGTATATACTAATAATGGAGGTGTTTTATATGACAACAACCATTCAGAAGTGGGGCAATAGTCAAGGTATCAGAATCCCAAAGTTTCTGCTTGATGCAGTTCAATGGAGCGATGATGAGCAGCTTGTATTAAGTGCCGACAAAAACAAAATTATAATCGAAAAAGCAGAACCAAGAAAAAACATCACGGAACTTTTTGCTAATTTTGACGGCGAATATGTTCCGGTTGATATGGATTGGGGACAGCCGGTAGGAGAAGAAGTATGGTAAGTCAAGGAGACATTATAAAAGTCAGCTTCGATCCTCAAAAGGGACACGAACAAGCTGGCTACCGCCCGGCAGTTGTAGTAAGCAATGATTTTTTCAATCAGAAAACCAATCTTGCTATAATTTGCCCCATAACAAACACAAACAACAAATTCCCTCTGCATATTCCTTTGGACAGCAGAACGCAGACAACCGGTGTCATTTTATGCGAACACGTCAAAGCATTAGACCTTAATGCAAGACCGCATACGGTTATTGAACAGCTCCCAAAGGATATTTTGAAAAAGGTAATAAATGTTGTGTTTTCAGAAATCGAACAAATTTAGAAACAAAAACGGCTGTCACAGGCCGTTTTTGTTTGTTTCAAACCCATTTAATATAAAAACCTCGCACAACCGCCTCAAAAACGATTTAAAAGCCATTTTTGAGCCTCTGGCGACCATTAACACAGCCTCATATCTTTTGGAACACAAGTAAGAGGTTTTGTATGATAAAATGCTATTTCCCAATATCCCACTCTGAAATTCATTCTTAACTTTCTTTCCAGCATAACATTATAATTTTTATATTCATCAGCCCATTCCTTGTCCGACACCATCGAAGCGAACCCAGCAGCATAACTTGCAGTAACTCCTATTCTTGAAATGAAAAAATTTCCATTTTCATCCTTCTTGAATAATTCCTCTGTTATTTGCTTTCTCGCCTGTTCCTCTGTAAAATCTATCGGGTACGGACTTTGTAAAACCGTCTCCCAAAGAACAATTTTATGATTTTTTCTGTTTAGCCTAAATGTATAATCTCGTTCCGATGAAGAGCATACAACATATCCTGTATGCTCCTTTTTGGGTTTCAATTTTCTTTCGCTATTCGCCCGTTCCCGGTTAATCCTCAAAAGATTTTCATTTAACCGGCGCTGATATGAGATTTCTTCATTTACAACAGAAAGCTCCTGATTGACTTTTTCAATCTGCAAAGCAGTCTCTTTTTTTATATCCCTTATATCTCTATCCGCTACTGCATTTATATTTTTCACTCTCTGCTCGACATCAGCTTCAGCTTTTCTCGCTTTGTTTTCTGCCGTTCTTATGTCACTACATAAATTATCATATTCTGCTTTCGTCAGAATTACATGAGTACAATCATAGTCAGATTGACCGCCCTGTACTGCTTTATAGCCTAACGCTGTCTTTTTAACAAATTCAGCCATTATATCACCACCTATTACAGTCCTCTGAGGTAATTTGTAGCAAAAATATCTACACGGTTATGTCCGAGAGCCTTACTGCACATTTTCATTGCAGCCTTATCAAGTTTTCTTTTTGCCTCATCTTTTCTGCAAGTATAAACATCGCTTTGGTATCGCCTGCCGGTACCCTTGTTTATCTTATCATACGGAATATCCTCAATTTTCCTTGCATGTGCTTCATACACCGCCGTAGCATATAACGCTCGATAATTATGTATATCTGCACTGTTATGAACGTGCTGCCATACCTTTACATCATCCGGAGTTTTCATAATTCTTTCAACTATACGGTTCTGATTTTCTCCGATAATCGGGCTATATCGCTCTCTGCCACCCTTGCCTACACCTTTCCTTATATGCACATAATATTCTTCTTCAAAATACCTTGTATCTTTTAAAATGCCTATTCTTTTTTCAATCTCCGGTGTTCTCTTATCTTCAGGAATCTGCTCAAGCTGCGTGATTTCCTTTTCTATTTCGGTTTTGGTTATTATATCACTACCCTTTAATGTTGAAAGTTCGCACCGCCGCAAGCCTGTTCCTTTACAAAAAGTCACAAGTTCCTCGTTATTTTTTTCTGAAAAATGCCGGTCTCTTTTTGCAGGTCCTCTGCTTCTCTTTATATCTTCTCGGCGCCGTTTGGGCGGTTGATAATAGTTTTCATCATCCGGACTAATTCCATAGTATTTGCCCAAAGCCTTAGCCTCAAGATGCAAAGTCGAAGCAGATAATCCTTCCGCCTCTCTTTTCTGCAGCCATTCATTTACATATTTTTTCGCACTTTTCATTGTCGTACACTTAGGATATGTTTCCTGAACATACTTGATAAAATATTTTATATGTTTCCAATAACTCTTGTAGGTGTTAAAGGAAAATATTTTATCTATATCTGTACCGTTTTTCATAGCCTCTTTTTTGCTTTCACCAAAAGCTTGCATACTCGTTAATTTGTCGTATGCTTGCTGATGAAGTGTCTTGGAGTAAGATTTGTTTTTTCTTCCCATCAGAAAAACCTCCTTTCTCTGATGCATATATGTGTTAAAGCAAAGCCGCCTCCTGCAGGAATTAAATCCTCTGCATTCAGCAAAAGTACACTTTTTAAGGTCTTATGTGTGACCGGTTTGGAATTTCTTCCGACACTTTTTCTTCTTGCTTGTGTGTGCAGCCTTATTTATTATTTTAATCACTTTCTACGGCAGTTAAGGTTCTGTCGGCTTTTTGTAGAGTACAGCATCTCTCCGGCAATTTATCAGTATGTCCGGCTACATTCAACGATACAATTTACTTACAATGCACTTTCAAAAGATTACTCATGCAAAGGTCGATGATACACTTTTTCAATTCACAAAGGTTACTATGACAAGCCTGTGTATCACATAGGAGTATCAACCCTAAACGGCTTCTACATTATAAAATAATGTACCTCCGGTAATAACACCGGAACGCTCTGAGCCTAAACACTATTTACTCTCGCTCAGACGAGCCTCTTTTTACATTTTCTATTATACCATAATAAAAAATATTTGTCAACATGTTCAGAAAAACTACAATATAACGGTTTACCCGTTCACGCAATAGCGCAGACGGGTAAACCGTTAAAAAAAAGACGGCACTAATGCGCCGTCTTTTTTAATCTCATCTGATTGTGTATGCTTCACATACCTCACTTTATATATCTCAAATATTTTTACCTTGCAAATCCAGCTTCATCATGCGTTACATTTAACACTCCATATCCAGGATTACTATAAGTACTATGTCTTATTCCTGCATAAAATGAAGGTAAAGTAAGTGTTGGACAATAATATCTGTCTCCTGGATACAAAATTTCTGCAAACCCTATTGATGCACCTGTATTGTTGTTGGTAACACCTACATTACAATGTTGACTCGCCGTCAACGAATTAACCTTAACTTGTATATAACTTCCATCATGGTAAAAATTCCCTGTCGTTGGAGATATTCCGCTTGGAGGAAGATTGTCAAAATACACATTTATATTCCAGCCAGTTACCGCTAATGGTTCGATTTCTGCTCCTGTTATTGTAAAATCTTCCAATACCGTATTTCTTGGAAGTTCCCATTCTTCTGGAAAAATATCATAAAATTTGGGAACATTCTCAACTGTACCATCAGCTCGAATTATATAACCTCCCTCAAGTCCCCAACTTTGACTAAAAATTATTTCATTTCTAGCTTCTATAATTTTGTCCTGTAATTCTACCGGTGCATTCTCCAAGTTCATATAGGCATACGATTCTGTCACACTCATATTTTCTTCTGACAAAACATCCGCAGCAAATGCCGATATTGAACTTAATATCATTGTAACAACTAAACAAGATATTAATACTTTTTTCATAAATTCTCCTCCTTTTCGCAAGCATAAAACACTTAATCGTTCAATTCTATTATCCGATACTCAACTTCATCTTCAACTCGATACACAAAACCATTCTCAACATGCGGATTACCCCTATCATTCGGAATTGCTATTATAACTTTATCTGTTTCTTTATCATTAAAATACCATTTCTCGCCCCTATAAACAATATTTTCTTTATCTACTATATCATTATTCAAAGAAATCGTATTTTCTTCAAAAGCTACACCAGATATTACAGTCAAAAATAAAACACAAAGAAAACTTAATACAATATTTATCGGTTTCAAAATTAATCACCTCTTCTAATAAGCATATTTTATAAGATTCCACATGACACATTATCACACCTTTTTCAACAAAAAAACGTGCAAATCAAATCCTTATAAAAGGGTTCGACTCGCACGTTAAACTTCACCTTTGTTAAATTGTTTATCTTTCCAAAACGCTTAGTTGGACATAACAAAAGTTACCGTTCAGCCGAGCAAAACCTCTTTGAAAACAAATTACCATTGTTATCTCCTCCGTTTCTATTTAAGTTAATTTTATTATATCACATATCTTTCAAAAAATCAATATTTTCTGAAAATTTTATCAATTATTTTTCTCATTCCGCTGGGAACAGTATCTTCTGAATTTTCTCCGCCCTTTTCTTCATCAGAGAACTGTTGTCTCCCCTCGATTATTTTTTCTGCCAAAGCCTTTTGTTTATCTGCAGCTTGTCCGGCAGATAAAGCGGCCTGACTCTCCGCTAATTTATTTAAGGTATCAAGGAGC
>DAVZKM010000096.1:0-7454 GCA_052272245.1 Eubacterium sp. | reverse complement strand
GCAGAGCAGCATCCGGAAAAGACACTGTACACGATAACTACTCCATATCGTGGCGGACAATTCAAATGAAGAATACCATTTTCTACGTTATACATCGCCGTCTCCAAAGAAAATCCCTCCGGACCTAATATCAACAGCCGTTTTGCAGAGCGAATACTCATTGTTCTTGACCGCTTTAAGGCGGAAACGTTTGAGGAGCTTTTTCAATCGGTGAAATCGCTTCCTTGGTCGGAATTTATTGGCTCAAGCGATACATTTCCTGTTAAGGGCTATAGTATTAATTCGACTCTTCATTCCGTGCCCGATTGCCAAAAAATAATTAAAAAGGCAGTTGTTGAGTCGCTTAAGGAGGACTATGGCATTTCTTGGTTTGAGGAAACAGGTCCTGTTCATCAAATTCAGTTTTCTATTATGAAAAACGAAGTGACGATTATGCTTGATTCGACGGGCAGGGGACTTCATAAAAGAGGATATCGCCCCGAAGCTAATGACGCACCTATTAGGGAAACTCTTGCTGCTGCACTTTGCTCTCTTTCGAGGCTTAGGCATTATCATACAATGTATGACCCTTGCTGCGGAAGCGGAACTATTTTGATTGAAGGCGCTATGATGGCTCATAATATTGCTCCGGGAATTAACCGCAATTTTGAGTGCGACCGATGGGGATTTATTCCTGAAAAGGCTTGGATACAGGAGAGAGAGCGCTGTCACGATATTATCAAAACCGATACGGATTTTGTTGCTTTCGGCTCGGATATTGACTTTCATGCTCTTGAGCTTACTATGGCTAATGCAAAAAGAATTAAGGTTGATAAATTCTTAAGGCTTGAAACCGCAGATATTAAGGATTTTAACCCGACCACCGAAAAGGGCACACTCATTACAAATCCGCCTTACGGACAACGAATGCTTGATATCAAAACGGCTAAGAACATTTATCATATTATGGGCGAAAAGTTCGTTTCTAAGCACGGCTGGAGCTACGGCATAATTTCTCCGGATGAGGAGTTTGAACGTGAGTTTGGCAGAAAAGCGGACAAGCGTCGTAAGCTATATAACGGAATGATTAAATGTCAGTACTATATGTATTTTAAATAAATATTGAATTCGGAGGATTTACTGTGACTTACAAGGATAAATATAACGAATGGCTCGCCTTTGCAGATGAAAGCACCAAGGCCGAGCTTGAAAGTATTACCGACGAAAAGGAAATTGAGGATAGATTTTATAAAGACCTTGCTTTTGGTACAGGCGGTCTGAGAGGTATTATGGGCGCAGGCTCTAACAGAATGAACCGTTACACCGTTGGTAAAGCGACACTCGGTCTTGCACGTTATCTTAAAAGCAAAAATGACGGCGAAATCAGCGTTGCCATTGCTTATGACACACGTAATAATTCACAGTATTTTGCAAAAATGGCAGCAGGTGTGTTTGCAAGCGAGGGCATTAAGGTCAATATTTATGAAATGATTGTGCCTGTTCCTGTTTTGTCATTCACAACTCATTATCTTAATTGCACGGCAGGCGTTATGATTACTGCTTCTCATAACCCTAAGGAGTATAATGGTTATAAAGTTTATGACAGTAAGGGATGTCAGTTTTGCACCGAAGATGCTAAAAATGCAATCGGCTTTATTAATGATATTACCGATTATTCGTCAATTCCTTTCCTTGATGAAAGCGAGCTTATTAACTATATCGGCGAGAATGAACTTAATGCCTTTCTTAAGGAAGTTAAAAAGCAGTCGCTTTATGAGGAAAAGAGCAATTTGAAAATCGTTTATACCCCTCTTCACGGTACAGGAAATATACCTGTAAGAAGAATGCTCGAGGGCTTGGATGTTACAGTTGTTAAGGAACAGGAACTTCCGGACGGCAATTTCTCAACCGTTCGTTCTCCTAACCCTGAGGAAAAGGACGCTCTTACCATTGCTATTGAAAAGGCTAAGCAAATCGGCGCCGATCTTGTTTTAGGCACCGATCCCGATTGCGACAGAGTAGGTATTGCCGTTAAAGACGGTGACGATTATAAGCTTTTTACAGGTAACCAAACAGGTGCGCTTCTTGTTAATTTCGTCCTTACTATGAAAAAGGACACGTTAAACGAAAAGTCAACCCTTGTTAAAACTATCGTTACCTCCGAGCTCGGTGCTAATATAGGCAGAAAGTTTGGACTTAAGATTGAAGAAACGCTCACAGGCTTTAAATATATCGGCGATAAAATTAATAAGTATGAAGAGTCCGGCAAGCAGGAATTTGTTATCGGCTATGAGGAATCCTATGGCTATCTCGTAGGAACTCACGCAAGGGACAAGGATGCCGTTGTATCTTCAATGCTTATTTGTCAAATGGCAGCTTGGTATAAAAATCAGGGCAAAACTCTTGTTGACGCACTGAATGAGATTTATGATGAATACGGTTATTATCTTGATTTTCTTGATTCATTTATATTAAAAGGAAAAGACGGAGCGGAAAAAATTCAAAGCCTTATGACCGAATTCAGAAGTAAGGGGATTTCTCTTTTTGACGGCATTAAAGAAGTTGTTGATTTTTCAGACGGTATTCGTGATTTGCCTAAGGAAAACGTACTTAAATATATATGGAATGACGGCTCGTGGCTTGCTGTTCGTCCGTCGGGTACAGAGCCTAAGATTAAGGTTTATTATTCAATTGTTGACCCGTCTAAGGAAAATGCGGCAAAGCGCCTTGATACTATAAGAGAAAAAATTAAAAATATTATAAATGCGTAATTTCGGAGTTTAATATGGGAAAAGTTAAAAATTATGTTGAAACTGTTTTGCAGCCGAAACTTCAGGGCGACGGCGGCTGGGTTGAATTCGTCGGTCTTGACGGTGATGAACTTACACTCATTTTCAGGGGTGAGTGTTCTAAATGCCTTATCTTAAATCGTTGCACGTCTTGGATTGAGGAACAGATAAAAAAAGATTTGAAAAAGAATGTTAAGGTTAATGCGATTCGTAAAAAACCTTATTTTCAGGATATATAGGGAGGGATAAATATGGCGCACATTAAAGTAGTCAGACGTTCAATGCGTCCCGAGGAATGGACAGATTTGCGTTTTGGCTGGCTTAAAAGATATATTTATTCCTCAAAGTGGGAAATAAATAATCTTATGATTAGGGATGCCCGTCAAATTTCAGAAATGGAGTTTGAATATTACAGCGATGATTACAGACCGCTCAATAAGGGTGATATGTATTTCACTCCTGACGGAACTGCTTTTATTAAGGCGGACGTTGATATTCCTAAGGAACTTCAGGGCAAAGAACTTTGGTTTTCACTTAAAACTGCGGCTGAAATTTGCGTTAAGGTAAACGGTAAATACGTCGGAGGTGTTGACCCTAACAGAGAAAGAATGCTTCTTTCTCCTTACGTTGACGATACTAAAACTCTTCATTTTGAAATGATGGGTTATAACCGTTCAAAGCCGGATGATGAGCGTAACCCCGAATCACTTTCAGTTCGTGGTTGCCGTCAGATTTTTGAGGGCGCATATATTTGCACTGTCAATCATAAAGTGCAGGACCTTGTATGGGATTTTGAACTTCTTTTGGATATTGCAAAGAGCGATTTGTTTAATGAAGATTATCGTGCATTTCTTAATAAAGAACTTAACAATGCAATGAATTTTATCGATTTCGACAGTGAAGAGCTTGACGGAATTGATGAATGTCAAAAATATCTTGACGACGTTGTTTTTGCTAATGATAATTATAAAGGCAACGGCGATGTTGCTTTGATTGCACATTCTCATCTTGACATTGCATATTATTGGCGCAGAATACACGCTGTTCAGAAAAATCTTCGTACCGTTTTAATTCAGCTTAGGCTTATGGATAAATATCCCGATTTCAAGTATACTCATACTCAGCCTTATGTTTATGAAACGCTTGAAAAATATTATCCCGACATTTTTGATGAACTTAAAGAAAAAGTTAAAAACGGTCAGTTTGAGCCTGTGGGCGCAATGTATGTCGAGCCTGATTGTAATATTCCTACAGCGGAAAGTCTTGTTCGTCAATGTCTTTACGGTCAGCAAACTTATAAGAGAATGTTTGGCAAAACGGTTAATAATGCATGGCTTCCCGATGTTTTTGGCAATAGCTGGATTTTGCCGCAAATTCTTAAAAAGAGCGGTGTTGATTATTTTGTTTCTAACAAAATGTCAACATGGAATGATACTAACCGTTTTCCTCACAATAACTTTATTTGGAAGGGTATTGACGGCACGTCTGTTTTGGCTTGCGTTCCGCCTACTCACTTTATCACTTGGAATATGCCGTCTCAAATTCAAGAAAATTGGGAGGCTTATATCGATAAGGACAGTGGCGGTCAAACTATGAATATGTTTGGCTACGGTGACGGCGGCTCGGGCTGCACAGAGGAAATGATTGAGCTTATGCACAGATTTGATAAGCTTTCAATTATGCCGAAGTGCGAGCATATGGGAGGCCGGGAATTCCTTGAAAAGAATCTTAAAAACAATGATAGCTTACAGACTTGGGACGGTGAACTTTATCTTGAAATGCACAGGGGTACGTTTACAACCAAGTCAAATATGAAACGTGCTAACAGACGTCTTGAATATAAACTTCGTGATGCTGAAATTCTTTCTGTTTTACGTGGCGAGGATAATAAAAAAGCTATAACAGATGCTTATAAAAAACTTCTTATCAATCAGTTTCACGATATTCTTCCCGGCTCGCATATTCACCCGGTTTATGAGGACGCAATGAAAGACTATGCCGAGATTGAAAAGACTGTTGATTCACTTATCGGCACAGGCTCAAAGTATTTCAACACTCTTAATTTCAAACGTGATGCATTGACTTTTGTTCCTAATAAAAAAGGTACGTCAACTCGTTACGGGGTTAAAGGTAATTGGATTATTCCTAATATTCCTGCGCTATCTTCAGCGTCGCTTCGTGCAACTAAGTTTAATGACGAGTGGCTTAACTGCAACGGCAATAATATAGAAACTCCGTTTTATAAAGTCGTACTTAACGACGACGGCTCTATTGCTTCTCTTGTTGATAAAAAGCAGGATAGGCAGTGGGTTGACGGTGATTTCAACAAACTTAAGATTTATACAGACTGCCCGGGTAATTATGACGCTTGGGATATTCTTCCTAATTATAAGGACAAGCAGATTGAAATTAAGGTAAGTGAAAAGCTTTCGCTTTATGAGCTTGACGGTGAATGCGCTACATTTAAGACTGTTCTTTCAACCGAAAAATCAACTTGGACTATGCTTATAAGATTTTTTAGAAGAAGTCGTGGCATAGAGGTTGAAAATGTAGTTGATTGGAATGAAAAGCATAAGCTTGCAAAGGCGGAATTTTCTTGTAATGTTCTTACACGCAAGGCGCTTTGTGACACCTCGGCAGGCTTTATTGAGCGTGACACTCATAAAAATACCACCTGGCAGCAGGCAAGGTTTGAAACCTGCCACCACAAGTGGGCTGACCTTTCCGAAACCGACGCAGGTGTAGCGCTTATCAATGACGGCAAGTACGGTATCGGCTTTGACGAAAATACTATGTCGCTTTCGCTTCTTCGTGCAACCATTCGCCCTGACGTGACTTCTGACATGGGATTTCACAATTTTTGCTATATGATTTATCCTCACGAAAACGGTGCAGTTGAGGCAGGTATTAATAAATTTGCATTCCAGTTTAACGAGCAGCTTGTAAAATCTGACGTATCATATGACGGTGATACATTTGAACCTCTTTATTTGCAGGCTATGAAGGATAGCGAGGACGGCTCAATGACAATTATTCGTTTGAGTGAACAGGACGGCAAGCGTGGCAAAATTAAGCTTTCTAAGTCCGTTAAGCTTCTCGATATGCTTGAAAATGTTATCGGCGAGACTGAAAGCACGCTTGAATATAAGCCGTTTGAAATCATAACAATAGGTGTTCAAAAATGACAGCTAATCAAATAATAATTCTCGTTGTCGTTGTTCTTGTACTCGGCATAATCGTTTTTCCGCTTATAAATCGCAGGCAGTTTATAAATCTTGAGCCTGACCAGCAAATCAGGCTTATTATGAAAGAGGCTAAGGGGCTTGTGTATTTTAAAAATGTGTCTAAGGGCAGTATAGGCGTTCTTTTTTATGTGAAAAATAAAAGGAAAATTCTTGCGCTTCCTTGGGTGCTTGACGGCGGAAATATGCTTTGCACAAAGGAAAACCCTTTTTCAAATTGGGATTATCCTGAGGATAAGCAGGAAATTAATCAAGATGAACTTGCCCAATTAAAGGACGAACTTGAAAAATATAATAAAAAGAACGCCGTTAAAATAGTGTTTAAGTAAAAAGAAGAAAGACATTCCGAATTTTGAATGTCTTTCTTCTTTTTTATGTATTGTAATGCAAAGGAGTATTTATGAATCATAATTTGAAAATGTTTTTATCAAGCTTACCTATTTTCACTGTTTATACTCACGTTCACTCTTTTCTTGATGAATGTGTGATAAAAAAGGAAAAGCCGTAGACGAAGACGGTAAGTACGTAAGGTGCTTTTTCCCGGATATGACGGAATGCGTGCTGATACTGCATCTGTCAAGCATAAAAAATACCTAACCGAATTATTTTCAGTTAGGCATTTGATAATATATTGCGTGCTGTTATAATCGTGCTTCTAATCTGTAAATGGGGAAGCCTTGTGACGAAAACTTTTGCTCATATTCGGTTTCGATATTTCCTTCAAAATCACTGTTATGTAAATCAAGTGAAATATCGGAAAGTTTAAATCCGCATTTTGAAAAGCTTTCTATTGAATATTCAAAAAAGTGCATATTGTCGGTCTTTTGGCAGATTGCGCCGCCGTTTTTAAGCATAGGCTTGTATATTTCAAGAAAACGTGGGTTTGTAAGCCTGTGTGCCTCGTGGCTCTTTTTGGGAAACGGGCAGGAGAAATTAAGATATATTTCTTCGATTGAGTTATTTGGAATGTAAGAAGGTAAATATTCCGCCGTGCCGCAAAGAAACATAATGTTGTCAAGTTCAAGCTCCCTTGCCTTGTCAATCGCCATAATAAGAACGTTTCTGTTTCTTTCAACGCAGAGTATGTTCTTATCAGGATTTAATGATGCAAACGTGTTACCGAATTGCCCTTTGCCGCATCCTATTTCCAAATAAACAGGTTGTTTCTTTTTAAATATTTTATTGAAATCAAGCAGATGATTTTCCTTTATTGCATCCTGAAAATCGAGTGACTCGTTTTTCATAGTGATAAGATAATCGCTCGAAGCTGCTATTCTTTCATCAAGATTTTTCTTTCTCTTCATTCTCATAACGAAATTGTCCTTTTGTACAAATTAAATTAGTGCTCGTCATTAAGCACCGCATGCGCACATTTAACTCCGTCAACAGCCGCAGAAATTATGCCGCCTGCATAGCCTGCGCCCTCGCCGCATGGGTAAACGCC
>DAVZKM010000095.1:0-7494 GCA_052272245.1 Eubacterium sp. | reverse complement strand
TTGTCTTTTTTCATTTGACATTGACTTATGACGTAAAGCACTTAAAATCATTTAAGCTTGACGGAAAAGAAATTGACGCACAAAAATTTCTTGCAAACCATTGCACCGCCCTTGTTCACAGGCTTTTAGACTGCGCAAACAAAGAAGAATTTTCTGCAAGGCTTAACGCACTCGGAATTGACGGAGAAAAATTATCAAATTTATTTTTCATAGCAAGACCTATTATGGACATCATAAAATACAAGAACGTAGGATATACATATGAAAAGCTAAAGCGCTTAGGATTTGGCAGATTTTTTGATAAAAAGCTTATTGAAAAATATAAAAATCACAAAATACTTGAATTTGTCGACCGCATTACTCTGTCAATTATGGACGGCAGTATTGTTAAATATGACAGGCAATCGGATTATTACAGGCTTATTATGAGTTTTATTGTAATTCCGAGCAAAATTTTCAAAAAAAATGTTGATTTTAAAAAGTTAATCTTTGCCGTTGACGCTGTTTTGACAGGCGGAAGATATAACAATCAGCACGATACATTATAGGTTATATAAATATTTAATAAAATAAAGCAAATTCACTTGACATTTATTACAGTCTGTGTTACTCTTTTGTTACCTTTTGGATATACAAGATTTTGACGATTTATTGTTAATTATCAAGTATATACAACATATAGTGTGATTTTGGCGTATTCAGGCACTAAACCATACTACCTAAAGTGGTTACATTTTAGAAAAAATATTACTGTTATCATTTATTTTTTGACAATCATTTGATATAATAGTAAAAGTTTTGGGATATACGCCAATACATATTTAAGATTTTAACGCAAACATTATATATATAACTTAAAACTCGCACAGAGAGGTGAAATGTACTTGGAGAATTTTGTAATTCGTGGCGGTCATGAACTTTTCGGAGAAGTAAACATAAGCGGTGCAAAAAATGCCGCTGTAGCAATAATTCCTGCCGCTATTCTCGCAAACGATATAGTACGCATTGAAAATATACCTAATATTAGTGACGTAAGCCTTATGATTCAGACCCTTGACAGAATGGGAGCAAAAATAAAGCTTATTAATAATAATACAATTGAAATCGACTCAAGAACAGTTGCCTGTAAGCCTGTTCCTTATGAGCTTGCATCTCATTTCAGGGCAAGTTATTACCTTATAGGCGTAATGCTTGGCAGATTTAAAAAAGCCGAGGTTGCAATGCCGGGCGGCTGCGACTTTGGTGTAAGGCCTATTGATCAACATATCAAAGGCTTTGAAATGCTCGGTGCCAATGTTGAAACAATTGACGGTATGGTATGCGCAAATGCAGACAAGCTTGTAGGAGCGTCAATATATATGGACGTTGTATCGGTTGGTGCAACTATGAACATTATGCTTGCCGCTGTATTAGCAAGGGGTCTTACCGTTATTGAAAATGCCGCTAAGGAACCGCATATCGTCGACCTTGCGCTTTTCCTTAACTCAATGGGCGCAGACGTAAGAGGTGCCGGCACTGATGTTATCAAAATCAGAGGTGTGGAAAAGCTTCACGGTTGCACATATTCAATCATTCCCGACCAAATTGAGGCAGGAACATATATGGTTGCGGCTGCTACTTGCGGCGGTGACGTACTTGTTAAAAACGTTATTCCCAAGCACCTTGAATCTATCAGCGCAAAGCTTGAAGAAGCAGGCGCAGAGATTATTGAATATGACGATGCAGTAAGAGTAACTCGCTTTAAACCGCTTACAAAATGCAATGTTAAAACAATGCCTCACCCCGGATTTCCGACTGATATGCAACCGCAAATCGCCGTGTTGCTTTCTGTTGCAAAGGGAACAAGTATTCTTTCCGAAAGTGTATGGGACAACAGATTTCAATATGTCGGTCAGCTTTTAAGAATGGGCGCTAACATTCAGGTAGACGGCAAAATTGCGGTTATTGAGGGTGTTGAAAGCCTTGCCGGTGTAAACGTTAAGGCTACCGACCTTCGTGCAGGTGCAGCGATGGTTATTGCCGGGCTTGCCGCAAAAGGTGAAACAACGGTTGAGGACATTCAATATATTGACCGTGGGTATGAGGATATTTGCGAAAAGTTTTCATCACTCGGCGCTGATATTAAGCGTGTTGTATTAAACGATGATGATAATTCGGCGGCTAATGCCGGTTAATATAACAATACTATTTAACTTAAGGGGGTTTACAAAAACTCCCTTTTCTTTTAGAAAAATATACATAAATGACGGAGAATTTTATGGCAAAGGTATGTCAGCTTTTTTCAGGCAGCAGCGGAAATGCAATATTGGTTTCATCCTCGGGTCACAATTATCTTGTTGATATTGGGGTATCGGCTAAAAAATGCGAAAACGGACTTAATCAAATAGGTATTGAGCCGGGCAGCATTGAGGGTATATTCGTCACCCACGAGCACGGAGACCATGCAAAAGGCGTCAGAGTTTTTGCAAACAGATACCAAATTCCGGTTTATGCCTCCAAGCTTTGCTATGATGAACTTTACAAGCAAGGCTTTGCAGATAATAAAACAAATCTAAACATTATAGAAAATCACATCGAACTTGACGGAATAGACGCCAAAGCATTTCACCAAAGCCACGACAGTATCGATTGTCTTGGCTACAGATTTAATTTTTCCGATGGAAGAAGTGCTGCTGTCTGCACCGATACCGGCTTTATAACCGACAATGCAAAAGAGGTTTTACCCGGTACCGACCTCGTATTTATTGAGTCAAACCACGAAATCGCAATGGTAAACGCCGGAACATATCCGTACATTTTAAAGCAGAGAATTTTAGGCGCAAGTGGGCATTTGTCAAATTTCGCTTGCAGTGAGTACATAAAGGAACTTGCAAAATCAGGCACCACACGCTTTGTTTTGGCACATTTAAGCAGAGAGAACAATATTCCCGAACTCGCACGTCAAACAGCTGTAGCGGCACTTAGTGAGATTGACATGAAAGAAAATAAGGATTACAGGCTTTACGTTTCGCCGCCTGAAAACGACTCAAGGAGCATTGTATTATGATTAACGTAACGCTTATAGCAGTCGGTAAGCTTAAGGAAAAGTATTTAAGAGACGCCGTGGCTGAATATTTCAAACGTCTCGGCGCATTTTGCAAAATCAATATTATCGAAGTTGACGAAGAAAAGGTCGGCGACAATCCGAGCAAGGCGCAGATTGACAATGTGCTTGAAAAAGAGGGGCAAAGAATTATCAAAAAAATTCCCAAATCAAGCAATGTTATCACCCTTTGCATTGAGGGCAAGGAATATTCAAGCCCTGATTTTTCGCACCTTTTAGATAATATTTCTATGACCTCGTCGAGTATATGCTTTATTATCGGCGGCTCCTTCGGGTTGAGTAACGAAGTAAAAGGGCTTAGTAATTACAAGCTTTCTTTTGGTAAAATGACGCTCCCCCACCAACTTGCAAGAGTTGTTTTGCTTGAGCAGGTTTACCGTGCATTTTCGATTTCAAACAATTCAAAATATCACAAATGATTGACTAAAGAGCAAAATTCAATTATAATTAAGGCAGATGAAAAACGGAGGGATACCATGGCTTTATCTGCAATGTTTATTTTAGAGGTTGTGATTATATTTTCATTTATAGTAACCTCGCTTTTTATGTTTATACCGAAGAAGAACGAAGCGGTGCATAAAATATTTTTTGTGCTTTCCGTTATGCTCGGCATTCTTGTAACCTTTATCAGTGCAACCTCACTTCCGTCAAATATGCAAATGCAAACGGTTGCCTGCTGGCTTTGCCTTGTGCCTGCAGCAATAGGAATTATAATTTCGGTTGCTAAGGGCAAGCCTAATGTGCTCGCAAAGCTCTGCTCAATGCTTACAATAATACTTTCCGTTTTGGGATATTATTTTTTAGGTTGAAATTTTTTTCGATTTTTGGGCATAAAAAAACACGGACCGATGATGTAGGTGGTTGAGGGATAGTCCGTGTTTTTTTATTAACTTAAGGAGTAATAGTTAGTGTTCACTAACTACATATAAGTTAGCATATACTAACTCATTTGTCAAGCCTTTTTTTCAAAATAAAATAAAAAAAGCCTATTTTTTTTAAAATAAGTGATGAAAATGCCATATGACTATATGTAATCATAAAGTGCTACGCCGAATACAGTTGTTGCAAGAACGCTGAAAACTATTCCAATCAAAATTGCAACTGCATAAATTATAATATTCGCAATAATATAATTTTTCTTGTTTTTATTGGTATTAGGGCTTACTAACCAAATAATCCAGCAAATAATATTTACAATAGGAATTGCGGAAAGCAAAAACATTCCTATATAAGAGCCGACGCTCATAACCTCATCAGTTTGGTTAATCGGCTGATAAACAGGCGCTTGATACGGCGGCTGCTGAGGCTGATTATACCGTCTGTTTGGGTCATAATAATTTTGCTGAGTATTAGGGTTGTTAGGATTATAATATTCGTCCATAAATTTACCTCCTCTTTGTTATAATTTGATATTAGCATATTGTTATTTTTTTGTCAATGTTTATTTAAAATTATTAATTTCCTGAGATACCATAAGAAAAAACGACCTTGCAAAAGCAAAGTCGTTTTTTGTTTATATCTAAATTACTGGAAGTCGAATACATTAACCCAAGAATCAAGAAGTTTCTTTTCCTCAGGCTTATTCTTAACGCTTTCACTGCAAGCAACAATAGGCATCCACTGCTGAACGAGTTGTTTTGGAATGTCAGCCTTTTTGCAGAAAAGATTAAGATATTTTTCGGCAAGTTCCTTTTGACCATTAAGATTAAATACAAGATAAGTTCTTGCAGCATCTTCGGAAGCGTTACCCTGAGTAGCGTGCGCCCAGTCGATTACATAATATTCTCCGCCGGGAGTAACAATTATATTTGACGGGCAAAAATCGCCGTGAAGCACCTTGTTGTGAGATTTCATACCCTCAAGTCTGTTATGAAGGTCATATCTCAAAGTAGCTTCATAAGAAGAAGCGCTGATTTTGGCGTGCATTTTTTCCTTAATTTTGTTGAGCATAGGGCATTTCTTTGAATGAATTTCCATTTGAAGGGCAACAAATTTTTCAAGATATTCGTCCTCTTTTTCAGGATTTTCAGCCATAAGCTCGGAAAGGCTCTTACCTTCGATATATTCTCTTGTAATGGCCCAACCGCCGTCAACCTTTCTTACGTCAAGGAGCTTGGGAATTTTAAGACCTGTTTCCTCAACTCTTGCGGTATTAAGCGCCTCGTTAAGTACCTGAGCCTTTGTGTATGCCTTTTCGTCAAAAACCTTAACAAGCGTGTCGCCGTCACGGTAAATTTGTTTGTTTTCTCTATTTACAATAGTTGTCATAAAAGACACCCCCTATTTATTATACATAACGCAAAAACAGCAGTCAAGCGTTGATTATTTGCCGTAGTAAGCACGAAGATACATATCCTTAATTTCAGACATAAGAGGAAGTCTTGGATTTGCGCCTGTGCACTGATCGTCAAATGCGTCCTCTGTCATTTGGTCAAGTGTATCGAGGAAGTACTTTTCATCTACGCCGTAATCCTTGATTGTCTTTTTAATGCCTACATATTCCTTAAGGTCATCAATCTTCTTGATAAGACCCTTAAGCTTAGCCTCGTCATTTCTGCCGCTTACGCCGAGAGCCTCGGCAACCTCTGCATAACGACGAAGTGTCTTAGGATAATCATACTGGCTGAAGGTGCCCATCTTAGCAGGAACCTCTGCAGCATTGAACTCGAGAACATAGTCAATCATAAGTGCGTTTGCAACGCCGTGTGGGAGGTGATGATAAGCGCCGAGCTTATGAGCCATTGAATGGCAAACGCCGAGGAATGCGTTTGCAAATGCCATACCTGCCATAGTAGCCGCATTAGCCATTTTTTCTCTTGCAACAGGATCATTCAAACCGTCGTCGTATGCTCTTGGAAGATATTCAAAAATATTCTTAAGAGCTTCAATTGCAAGACCGTCAGTATATTCTGTAGCCATCATCGAAGCATACGCCTCAAGTGCGTGAGTAACTGCGTCAATACCTGAAGCGGCTGTAAGTCCCTTAGGTGCAGTCATATGGAAATCAGCGTCAACAATTGCCATATTAGGCATAAGCTGATAGTCTGCAAGAGGATACTTAGTGCCTGTGCTTTCATCGGTAATAACTGCGAAAGGAGTAACTTCTGAGCCTGTACCTGCAGATGTAGGAACAGCAATAAAGTAAGCCTTTTCACCCATCTTAGGGAAGGTATAAACTCTCTTACGGATATCCATAAATCTCATTGCAAGGTCATAGAAATCAACCTCAGGGTGCTCATACATAACCCACATAATCTTAGCGGCATCCATTGCAGAACCACCGCCGAGTGCAATAATTACATCAGGCTCAAATGCTTTCATCTGCGCCCAGCCCTCTTTAGCGCAAGCAAGGGTCGGATCCGGAGCAACATCAAAGAATGTTGCATTAACAATACCAAGCTCGTCAAGCTTATCGGTGATTGGCTTTGAATAACCGTTTTTATAAAGGAAAGAGTCAGTTACGATAAACGCTCTCTTCTTGCCCATAACATTGCCAACCTCATCAAGTGCAACAGGAAGGCAGCCTTTTTTGATATATACCTTTTCAGGTGCTCTAAACCAAAGCATATTTTCCCTTCTTTCTGCAACAGTCTTAATATTAATAAGATGCTTTACACCAACGTTTTCACTTACAGAGTTGCCGCCCCAAGAGCCGCAACCGAGCGTAAGTGACGGAGCGAGGTCGAAGTTGTAAAGATCGCCGATACCGCCGAACGAAGAAGGGGTGTTAACAAGAATACGGCAGGTTTTCATACGTGCTTCAAACTCTGCAAGTTTTTCTGTTTCGGTAATCTCGTTAATATAGATTGAAGATGTGTGGCCGTAGCCGCCGTCTGCAATAAGCTGTTCAGCCTTTGCAAGTGCGTCCTCAAAGTTTTCACTCTTATACATAGCAAGTACGGGAGAAAGTTTCTCGTGTGCAAATTCCTCGCTGATATCAACAGAGTCAACTTCACCGATAAGAACCTTTGTATCCTCAGGAATTTTGACACCTGCAAGCGCTGCAATTGTTACAGGCTTCTGGCCTACGATTTTAGCATTAAGAGCGCCGTTAATGATAATGGTTTTACGAACCTTATCAAGCTCATCCTTTTTAAGGAAATAACAGCCTCTGTATTCAAATTCCTTGCGTACTTCTTTATAAATAGTTTTATCAACAATAGTTGACTGCTCAGATGCGCAAATCATACCGTTATCAAATGTCTTAGAATGAATGATTGAGTTTACAGCCTTAAGAATATCTGCACTCTTATCAATAATAGCAGGGGTATTACCTGCTCCAACACCGAGTGCCGGCTTGCCGCTTGAATAAGCCGCCTTAACCATTCCCGGACCGCCTGTTGCAAGGATAATGTCTGCTTCGCGCATGACAAGGTTTGTCAAGTCGAGCG
>DAVZKM010000094.1:0-7542 GCA_052272245.1 Eubacterium sp. | reverse complement strand
TGCCGGAGTCGGTAATTCTGTGTTTAATAGGCGGTCTTATCGGCGTTACAATCGGTATCGCAGGTGCTTTTGCGGCGTGCTCAATAATCAATATTAAGCCTAATATTACTTGGTGGCTTATACTTGTTGCACTTCTGTTTTCAAGCGGCGTAGGCCTTTTCTTCGGAATCTATCCGGCAAGAAAAGCTGCTCAGATGAGCCCTATCGATGCTCTTCGCAGTGAATAAATCTGTTTTATAGTTTAATTTAAAGGTAAGCTGATATTATCGGCTTACCTTTTATCTTGATATTGTTAAAGTTTTGTGTTAAAATATATTCGATATTTTATTTGAGGAGATTATCATGAATATTAATCACGTTCTTGAGCAGTTTAAGTTTAAGGGTGAGTTTGAATCTTGCAAAATATTCGGCTCAGGTCATATTAATACTACGTTTCTTGCAACATATAATGAAGACGGCAAGAAGAGAAATTATGTAATTCAAAAGATTAATACAAGCATCTTCCCTGATATTGACGCTCTTATGAACAATGTTTTTTCCGTTACCGATTTTTTGAGAGAAAAGATTAAAGCTAACGGCGGTAATCCTCATAGGGAGACGCTTCATTTTATAAGAACTTGTGACGGAAATAAATATTTTAAAGACCGGGATGGATCTTGTTTTCGTGCGTATCGTTTTGTTGACAATTCAAAGGCATATGACACGGTTGACAGCGCAGAAGTTTTTGGCAAAAGCGGTAAGGCATTTGGCAGATTTCAAAAGTATTTAAGCGATTTTCCGGCTGAAAGTCTTAGCGAAATTATTAAGAATTTCCACAATACAATTTGGAGATATGAAAACGAATTTATCCCTGCAGTTCAGGCTGATAAGGCGGACAGAGCTGTTAATTGCGGTGAGGAAATTAAGTTTGTTATGCACAGGCGTGAGGATTGCAAAAAGCTTGTTGAACTTATTGAAAAAGGCGAACTTCCGCTTCGTGTAACTCATAACGATACTAAGCTTAATAATGTTCTTTTTGACAGCGAAAGCGACGATGCTATTTGCGTCATTGACCTTGATACGGTTATGCCCGGTCTTGCGCTTTATGATTTCGGCGATTCTATTCGCTTTGGTGCTAACTCATGCGCCGAGGACGACGATAATTATGATAAGGTTGAACTTTTGCTTGATTATTTTGAGGCATATGCAAAAGGCTTTTTGAGCGAGGCAGGTGAAGCTCTTAATCAGTGCGAAATTGATAATCTTGCCTTTTCCGCTAAACTTATGACCTTTGAGTGCGGTATGCGTTTTCTTACCGATTATCTTAATGCAGACACATATTTTAAGACTGCATACCCCGAGCATAATCTTGTTCGTGCTAAAAATCAATTTGCTCTTGTTGCAGATATGGAAAGAAAAATGGAGCAAATGCAGCATATTATTAAGAATATTGCCCAATAAATATTTTTTTATTGTAATTTTGAGAGATGATTTATTTCATCTCTCTTTTTTATTTTCACACATAACGTCACCTTTTTTTGTCAATAATATTTTTGGACATAAACTAAAAAGGGTGATTGTGTGCAATATAATAAAGTTGAAATATGCGGTATTAATACCGGCAGACTTAAGGTGCTCAAGGAAAAAGAAAAAATGGACCTTTTAAAAAAGGCTCAAGCCGGAGATAAAAAAGCAAGAAATGAGCTTGTAGAGGGCAATTTGCGCCTTGTGCTGTCCGTAGTGCAACGTTTTTCAAACAGAGGGGAAAATATGGACGACCTTTTTCAAGTTGGAGTAATCGGCCTTATAAAGGCTATAGATAATTTTAATACCGACCTTGATGTTCGTTTTTCTACCTACGCCGTGCCGATGTGTATAGGTGAAATAAGGCGATACCTGCGTGATGATAATCCCATTCGTGTCAGCCGTTCTATGAGAGATACTGCTTATAAAGCAATGCAAATTAAGGAAAAACTTATAAATGAAAACGGCAAGGAACCTACTATTGAGGAAATTGCTCAAAGACTTGAAATGAAAAAAAGCGATGTTGTTCTTGCTCTTGAAGCAATTGTTGACCCGGTATCACTTTATGAGCCGGTATATAATGACGGAGGTGATACAATTTTTGTTATGGATCAAGTGGGCGATAACTCGACAGATAAAGATTGGGTAGATGAAATTTCTATTAAAGACGAAATCAAAAAACTTGATGACAGAGAACGAAATATTATGTACCTTCGTTTTATGCAGGGCAAAACGCAAATGGAGGTTGCACGTGAGGTCGGTATATCACAGGCTCAGGTTTCCCGTTTAGAAAAAAACGCCCTTAAACGAATTAAGGGCGAGTGAAGGATTTAAAGAACCATAATCAGTGTGCCTGCCGCAATCAAAATACAGCCGACAAGTGACTTGATATTGAAGTCCTCGTGAAGAAATATAAATGCCAAAATAAGAGTGATTACAACGCTTAATTTATCAATAGGCACAACTTTTGAAACCTCTCCGATTTGTATTGCTTTGTAGTAACAAAGCCACGAAGCACCGGTTGCAAAACCCGATAAAATAAGGAATATCCAGCTTTTTTTGCCGATGCTCGTAATTCCCGACTGCGCATTGGTGATAAATACCATAAGCCAAGACATTGCAACAACTACAACCGTCCTGATAGCCGTTGCAAGATTAGAGTCAACGTCTTTAATGCCTACCTTTGCAAGAATTGAAGTAAGAGCCGCAAACACTGCCGATAAAACCGCAAATACCGCCCACATTTTTTTCATCTCTTTTCCTTTTGTATATTTATATTTTAGTTCTTTTCAAAATGATTGTAAAGTGTAAATTTAAACTAAAGTCAAATGAAAAATATTTTGACAACTGTATAAATTAGTGA
This sequence comes from Eubacterium sp., assembly GCA_052272245.1. Taxonomy (GTDB): domain Bacteria; phylum Bacillota; class Clostridia; order Oscillospirales; family Acutalibacteraceae; genus Eubacterium_R. The sequence continues at coordinate 4,676 of DAVZKM010000094.1, read as the reverse complement.
TATTATAATAACGAAAGGGTGATTAAATATGAAAAAATTTTCAAGTGTTTTAATGGCATTTTTGATGCTTATTTCAAGCTTGTTTTGCGCAAATGCCGCTTTTGGTGAGGATAGGTCAAGTCAGACCGGCAAAAACAGCTTCCAAAGCGCTGAAAATCTTGTAATCGGCACAATTTATAACCGTCCTGCGACGGAAATTACAGGCGCTGTTTTTAAACTCGACTTAAATCAAGCGGCAAAATATACATTATCGCTTTCATCAAATTCTGTCGCAAAAGTTGAGATTTATCAAAATGATGATAAAAACATTATTGATACCGTCATTGTTTTAGGCGATAAAGCGCAGAAAAAGGTCACAGATAAGAATTTTGATTTTTGCAGCGGTACTTATTATTTCAGGATAGTGAGTGCAGGTGATTACACTTTTTCTGTTTCGAATTATGTTTGCAATCATTATTTTGATGTTGCAACAACTTCACCTACCTATTTTTCAGCCGGATATCATACATATACCTGTTATCTTTGCGGTTATACCTACAAAACGAGGGGCGATAATAAGAGAATTCTTAAAACCCCTAAAATCTATTCTTTAAAAGCGGGAAAAAAGAAAATAACTGTAAATAATTCCGACAATAAAGCCGCTTCGGGTTATCAAATCACGCTTTCAACAAGCAAGAAATTCACTAAAAAGACTACCAAAACAGTTAAAGTAAAATCCTCAAAATCGAATGTTAAAAAGCTTAAAAGCAAGAAAAAATATTATGTAAAAGTAAGAGCTTATAAAACGCAAAACGGTAAGACGGTTTATTCCTCTTGGTCAAAAATTAAAACTGTTAAAACTAAATAATTGCTTAGGCGGAATGACATAAATCGTTATTCCGCTTTTTTTATAAAAAATTTATTTTGGGTATTGAATTTTTTTCGCTTATAATGTAATATATAAAAATAATATAATATATAATAATGCAGTCAGTGATTTCTTTAAACGAATGTAAATTATTGGCACACTTTCTTGGAGTTGTGTATGGAAAAAATCACAGGTAAAAATAATGAAATAATAAAGGGCGTTAAAAAACTCTTTACCTCTTCCAAGGAGCGTAGGGCACAGGGCTTGTTTGTTCTTGAGGGGGCAAGACTTGTTTTTGACGTCCTTAACTCTTTTTATGAGGTTGAAATATTCTTAATAACGGAGAGTGCAAACGAAAGGTATTTTGAAAAATCTGTTTTAATGCAAAAGAAAAGCAAAGCCTCTTATTTTATAAGCGATACTCTTTCGCAAAAATTAAGCGAAACGAAGAATTCACAAGGCGTTTTTGCAGTTTGCAAAATGAAAAATGATAATATCGCACTTCAAAACGGCAAAAAGTATATTGCTACAGATAATCTTCAAGACCCGGGTAATCTCGGCACAGTTATCAGGACGGCGGAGGCGCTCGGCATTGGCGGCGTAATTGTCGGCGGAGGGTGCGATGTGTATAATCCGAAAGTTTTGCGTGCTTCAATGGGTTCGGCGCTAAGGATTGATGTTATTGAATGTTTAAGCCTTGTTCCAATATTAAATCAGGCAAAGTCTCTCGGAATTAAAACGTTTGCCACTTCGCCTGACACTTCTGCAAAAAAGATAAATGAAATTGATTTTTTAGCTTCCTGCCTTTGCGTTATCGGTAATGAGGCTAACGGGGTAAGCGATGAGGTTATGACAATTTGTGATGAAAAAATAACAATCCCTATGCCCGGCCGTGCAGAAAGCCTTAATGCGCATGTGGCGGCAGCCATAACTATGTGGGAGATGCAAAGATGAGTGAAAATGCAAGGTATTGGATTTGGCTTCAAAATGCCCTTGGATACGGCGCTAAAATAAAAAGCATAATCAATGAATATAAAAGCGCAAAACTTCTTTACGAGCTTGGTGAAAGCGAATGGAAAATGAGCACGGTTTTATCTAAACGTCAAGTTGAAAAGTTGATGATGACAGATGTTGGCGAATCGGATAATATAATTGATTGCTGCTCAAAAAACGGTTACAAAATAATTGATTTTGACGATAAGGCTTATCCAAAAAGGCTTAAGGAGATAATTAATCCGCCTGCCGTTTTGTATGTTGACGGTGACCTTCCCGATATTGATAATCTTGTATGTATCGGTATGGTAGGCACAAGAAAGGCAAGCGAATATGCAATCAAAGCAGCGCACATTATGGCTAAGGGTATTACCGAGGCAGGTGCACTCGTTGTAAGCGGCGGAGCCTTGGGAATTGATACATATTCTCATTTAGGCGCTCTTGCCTGCGGCGGAAAAACGGTTGCGGTTTTGGGAAACGGTCTTGGTAATAATTATTTAAAGGTTAACGAAGGCTTAAGAAATATGATAAAGCAGAGCGGCGCACTTGTTACGGAGTATCAGCCCAACGTTCCGGCTAACAGAACTTCTTTTCCTATGCGTAACCGAATTATAAGCGGTTTAAGTTTAGGTATTTTGGTAGTTGAAGCGGGTGTTAAAAGCGGCAGTCTTATTACCGCAAATCTTGCGATAGAGCAAAACCGTGATGTTTATGCCGTTCCCGCTTCTATATTTTCAAGCGATTTTTCAGGTACAAATAAACTTATAAGCGACGGCGCAAGGCTTGCAATCAATCCCGTTAATGTTGTTGAGGCTTATGAAAATGATTATCCGACTCTTGATTTATCTAAAATAAGGACTGCTAATGAAATAGTTCTTGATAATTCGGAAAAAACGCTTGATACCTCTATTGTTAAGAAAAAATCGGCTAAGGAGCTTAATGTTAAACCGACGCCTGAAAACAATTTGATTGATAAAAAATATTCCTTTGAAAATCTTGAAAAGGGAAGAGAAAACAGAAGAAAAATTGACGAAAACGTATGGTCGCTTGAAGGAAACAACAAAATCGTTTATGACTGCATAGGCGAGGAGTTCACTCAGGTTGATGATATAATCGAGAAATCGGGCTTAACCGCTTCGCAGGTTCTTGTAGCTTTAACATTTCTCGAACTTAAAAAAGTGATAATAAGTGCCTCCGGTAAGAGGTTTAAAAAATCCTGAAAGGAAACAGAATATGTCTAAATTAGTAATTGTGGAGTCACCTGCAAAGGCAAAAAATATTAAAGGCTATCTCGGAAGAGGTTATGACGTTATTGCTTCAATGGGCCACGTCAGGGATTTGCCGGCAGCAAGGCTCAGTGTTGATATTGCAAATGACTTTGAACCGAAATATGCGGTAATAAAAGGAAAGGAAAATTTCGTTAAAGACCTTAAGAAAAAGGCTGACAATGCGGACTATGTTTATCTCGCAACCGACCCCGACCGTGAGGGAGAAGCTATTTCTTGGCATCTTGCCACTCTTTTGGGTCTTGACCTTAAGGATAAAAACAGAGTTACATTTAATGAGATTACAAAAAACGGAGTAAAAAACGGAATGGATGCGCCACGTCAAATTGATATTGATTTGGTTGACGCTCAGCAGGCAAGGCGTATTCTTGACCGACTTATCGGCTATAAGCTTTCGCCTTTTATTTCTCAAAAAATCAGAAGAGGTCTTTCGGCTGGTCGTGTTCAGTCGGTCGCTCTCAGATTGATTGTTGACAGAGAAAATGAAATTCGTGCATTTAAGGCTGAGGAATATTGGTCGATTGACGCTAAGTTTACAAACCCGCCGGAAAGAAAGGTGTTTTCAGCTTCTCTTTCGACTAAAAACGGTGAAAAAATCAAGATTGAAAATAAAGAGCAAAGTGACAGCGTTCTTTCTGACCTCGACGGCGAAAGTTATGTTGTAAAGGGCGTTAAAAAGGGCAGTAGAAAGAAAAACCCTACTCCTCCTTTTATCACGTCAACACTTCAGCAGGAAGCTTCAAGACGTCTTTCCTTCCAAGCAAGGAGAACTATGAAGGCGGCGCAGGAACTTTACGAAGGCGTTGAGGCAGGAGAACTCGGCACAGTCGGTCTTATTACTTATATGAGAACAGACTCACTTCGTATATCCGAAGAAGCAAGAGCAGCCGGTAATGAATTTATTACAGAAACATACGGCGAAAAGTATCTTCCTAAAAAGCCGAGATATTTTAAATCAAAAAGTAATATTCAAGACGGTCACGAGGCTATCAGACCGTCAATGCCAAAGGTTACACCTGAGCAGGTTAAGCCATATCTTACAAGCGACCAATATAAAATTTATAAACTTGTTTGGGAAAGATTTATTGCATCTCTTATGGAATCCTGCTTGCAGGAAACTATGAAAATCGAGATTGAGGCAGGAGAATATATCTTCACCGCCACAGGCTATACAGTTAAGTTTGACGGCTTTACAAAGCTTTATGAGGAAAAGATTGACGATGAAAAGAGCGACAGCGTATCTCCTCTTCCTGCTCTTAAGGAAGGCGACGAGCTTAAGCTTAAAAGCATCTTGGGCAATCAACACTTTACTCAGCCGCCTGCAAGATATACCGAAGCTTCCCTTACTAAAGCGCTTGAGGAAAACGGCGTCGGCAGACCGTCAACATATGTTACCATCACATCAACTATTCTCAACCGTGAATATGTTAAGCGTGAGGGCAAACAGTTTGTGCCGACTGAACTCGGCGAGGCAGTGACAAATCTTCTTAAAGATAAAATGCCTAATATTGTTAATGTTAAATACACTTCAAAAATGGAGGCTGACCTTG
>DAVZKM010000093.1:0-7581 GCA_052272245.1 Eubacterium sp. | reverse complement strand
GTGTAGGCGCAGGTGTACTTGTGAGCCGTTATTTTGGTGCTCAAAATTACGGTAAGATGAAAACAATCGTTTCTACTTCGTTAATAAGTTTTTTAATTTTAAGCGTATTTCTCGGTATTTTGGGTTTTTGCACTTCTCATTGGATGATGGTCATACTGCAAACGCCTGCGGATATAATGAACGATGCGGTGCTGTACTTACGAATCTATTTTGTAGGCTTTCCGTTTTTATTTATGTATAATATTCTGTCAACCATGTTTACTTCAATAGGTGAATCGAAAATCCCGTTATGGCTTCTAATATTTTCATCTGTTTTGAATATCATTATGGACCTTTGGATGGTAGGAGTTCTTAAACTCGGCGTATTCGGCGCAGCTCTTGCCACTCTTATTGCGCAAGGTATTTCAGCCGTACTTTCCCTTTTGATTTTTCTTTACCGTATGCGAAAATATGCAAGTCCGTTTCATTGGTTTGACAAAAAAGAACTGCATACAATGCTTAAAATCGCCGTTCCTTCTATCCTTCAACAATCAACAGTATCAATCGGTATGATGATTGTGCAAGCGGTTGTTAATCCTTTTGGCACGCAAGCACTCGCAGGCTATGCGGCAACAATGAGAGTAGAGAATGTTTTTTCGCTGATATTCGTATCCATCGGGAATGCTGTTTCACCATTTGTTTCACAAAATTTCGGCGCAGGAAAAATCGACCGTATAAAAAAAGGCTACCGTGCCGCTTTACTGTTAGATGTATGCTTTGCAGTTCTTGCATTTGTAATTATTGAAACGATGCACACTCAAATTTCTTCGCTTTTCTTAGGGAAAGACGGAACGGAATTAGCGTATCAAGTTTCCGGTGATTATATGAAATGGATCGGCTACTTTTTCATAATTATGGGTATCAAAATGGCGACAGACGGTGTTCTTCGAGGAATCGGAAATATGCGGCCATTTTTAATTGCAAATATCGTTAACCTCGCAATTCGTTTGTCCGTAGCATTGATTTTTGCACCTCGTTTTGGTATTGCCTTTGTTTGGCTTGCCGTACCGGCAGGCTGGCTTGCCAACTTTATAATATCCTATGCTGCACTAAAAAAATCTTGGCCGAAAAATATACAGTGAGGTTATAAAAGACGGAAACGAAGATAGGGTAAAAAGTATGATTCCTGATGAATTACCAAACAGCATTAAATCTGCATATATCAATTCACACAAAGAATAAAAGATTAGATAAAAAAGAAAAAGTAATCACTAACGAATTTGAATTGTGATTGATGCTTTATTGATGCTATTAAAAATTCGATACTTATAAAACAAAACCGATGATATTTTGATGCTGCTCAAAATTCATCGGTTTCTGATATTTACGAAATAATTTTCTTAATGGAATCAACAAAATCGTCCATTTCATCAAAAATCACTTCGACGATTATCGACCAATTTATGCCTTCGTAATCGTGAACGAGTCTGTGCCTGAGTCCGGCAACGACACTCCACGGAATATTATCATATTCATTTTTTGTTTCGGTGCTGATTTTATAAACTTGTTCGCCGATATTATAAAGCGGTGTAGTAACTGCCCACTGCGAAAATTCATCATCCAAAAGCAATTCTTTTGTAATATTGTGTTCGGAGATTTGATTTTTCAACGACTCCCACAGAGTGATAATTTTTTTAATTCGTCTTTATCTGATTTTGTCATGCTATTTTAATGCTCTCTCTCATAACATTGTCATAAAACGGCGTTTCTTTGTTGACCTCACATATTTCAAATGCGTCAACATCTTTGCCGGTCATTTGCCGAAGCTCTTCCGCAAAAGCGAAAATATTTGATTTTTTGAAGTTTTCGCCGCCGAAAACAATTATATCAATATCTGAGTCGGGAGTTTCCTCGCCTCTTGCATATGAGCCAAAAAGGAGAGCATATTCGGCATTGTAACGAACAAGCAAAGTTTTAACAGCATTTTCAATTTCCGCTTTTGTAAGCATATGGCAATCTCCTTTCGGTGTTCTTACTTATAGTTTACCATAATCGGTGCAAAAACACAACAATTTTATAATTTGATTTTAGGCAATCTGGTTTTGAAGCAGTGTGACCACGCGGGGAAATATCCGGCTTTTACAGCAACCTTTTGCGAATTAATATTTGCATTATCGGTCGTATAATACGGCACTATACCTCTATTGAGTGTTTCAATCGTCAGCATATTAACAAGCTTAACTGCTATGTCTCTGCCACGGTATTCAGGGAGAACATCAACGCCGATTTGGTACATCGTTTTACTGTCTGCGCTTGCACAGGCAATACCTGCAATCCTAACTTTATCATAAGCGACAGCTGCAATGACTTCCGCTCTTTCGCTAAACTTATTATACTGCAAAGCATTATGAAATTCTGTATATTTATAAAGGTTTTGAATTTTTTTATAAATAAGCCTGAAATTTAAATTTTCATTTTCAATAGGCTTTATTTTATCAACATCGGGCAAATAATAAGGATTAACGCCGTAAACAATCGGACTGTTCATAACATCATAGCTTGTTTTACCGTCAAGCTTCTTTTTTACATACGGCATAATGTTTTTTGAAGCGTTTACAATAACTCCTCTGCCGAATGTAATCATTTCAAGTCTGTTTTTCACAAAAGGCATAGCTCTTCTGCCGTCTGATTTCTCAGCGACTGTAAATATAATTTCGTCTTTCAGAAAATCATTGGGTGCGCAGTTATAGTCAATAGCAAGCTGATTATATACAATTTCCATCATTTCCTGTTTTGTCATAGAAAAACCTCGGTAAAACATACAATATTTAAACTTAGAGAGCCTATTTTAGATAATTGTATGGTATTCTTAAATGTTTGTCAATATTTTCAAACAGATATTAAAATCAATAAAAGCCAAGAGCATTTCAAATGCGCTACGGTAGTGTGATCAAAATGCCTCATAACAATTATAAAAAGCAAATTTAATTTCAACTTAAATACAAATTTGTCGCTGAAAATCTTCCTATAAATTTATTATTAACTATCTTAGTAATAGTAAATGTGCAATATGGCTTATATCCCCAGCTTGCATCTGTCAAACCCGAATATTGTGCATAATATTCAGAATCAACATTTTGATTTGCATAACATGCAATATTACTTGCGGATACAAATGTGAGCAATATTAGAAAGATTGAGATAATAGCTTTAACTTTTTCATGGCAACTAATATATTTCGTTATATTCTGATAACCAATAAATGAACTTATTCCTTTCTTTTGAAATTTTGGCTATATCTGTTCCAACAACATATTGAATGTGTGAATTTGGCAGTTTTTCTTTAACCCTATCAAGTAAGTTGCTTTTTTCTGTTTGCGAAAGTGAATCGAAATAAGTTTTTTCAACCATCAAAACTATATTATAATAAGTAAAATCATTAATATAACTATATGTATTTTTATCGTTTAAAAAATCTTTTATATTATTTTCGCTAATTATTATGTCACCCGCTATTCTTGCTTGAAAATTTATTACATTTGCTGAACTTAATTTAATTCCAATAATATTGTTGTCTATATTTTGCTTAAACCATTCAGTCGCTAAACTTTCTATTTTATCAAGTTGATAATCATCATAGTATCTACCGTTAATTCTGTTAACAAAAAAAGGTTTATTGTTATATTCAAACTCCCATTTATAAGGCGACCAATATGTATTAATCGGCAAAAAAGATGTGTCATTTCCGAGTTTTTTTGTTTCATAATCCATAACGTTTATTTGATCGTATGACATAGCATATTTATCTTGCAAATAGTCCATTGCGCCTTTTGTCATAATAGACTTTACAGCATAACATGTTATTAAAGCCAATAGCAAAGCTGACAAAAATATAATTAGCAGAACCTTTAATGCCTTGTGTTCATTTTTTTCACTCTTTTTCATTGAATCACTTCCAAGTATTAATAAATTTCACTGTTTTAATTGACTTTTATAAATTGATTGTTATAACTCTGTCTTAATATAATCTAATATTTTGTTTTAACATAGACTAAAGCATCTTATTCAGTATACTTTGAATTGTAAATTATTTTTGTAATAAAATCAACAGTTTCGTAACAAATATCCTCGTCCGGCAACACAAATCAAGATTTGACCGCCACCATTTTTTTGCGTTATGAATATGCCAATTATTTCTGCATTTCGGCTCAAAGGTCAAATGTCGGTATTACAGTGAGGTTATAAAAGACGGAAACGAGGATAGGATAAAAAGTATGATTCCTGATGAATTACCAAACAGCATTAAATCGGCATATATCAATTCACACAAAGAATAAAAAGTCAGATAAAAAAGAAAAAGTAATCACTAACGAATTGGTAATGATTTTCAATTATTTAATCCCCTACTCATCAATTATTTTTGCATTTTTTAAATGGCAATATAAAAACTCACCATCTGAATAAGTATCGAATGTGCCGACAACCGTTATTACCGTATTTTGTTCAAAGTTAGGATTGGTTTTATCTGAAAGTTCAAATTCCAACCCTTGTTGACAACAAGCAGTTGCATCAGGAATAATCACGGAATTATATATTTTGCCTGTTTCTTCATCCGTATATTGATTAAATTGACCTTTCATTTTTATGATCTTGCCTTTATAATTATCAGGCGTAATAAGCATATTGTAAACTTCAGAGTAGACTACCGTGCTGCTTAGTTGCGTCAAGTCCAAATCAACAGACTTCGCCTCGGCTGTTGTGGATTCAGTTATTTTTGTTGTGGCCTTTGAGTTGGAATTCTCGTTTTTATTACTGTTTTTTGAACAAGCGGCAAAGCTTAAAGTCAACACTAAAGCTAATATAATTGCAATTATTTTTTTCATACTCTTGCACCTCTCTTAACGTTTGATAAAATCAAGCAAATTATAAATCCGGATATATCGCTTGCAACAATGGTTGAGCCTACCGGCGTTCCTGCAAGAATTGAGGCAATAAGTCCCACAACCGTACATACAACGGAAAAGGCTGCAGAAAAGATAATTACAGATTTAAAGCTTTTGAAAAGCCGCATTGCCGAAAGAGCAGGGAAAATAATCAATGCAGAAATAAGAAGTGAACCTACAAGGTTCATTGCAAGCACAATAATAACCGCAATGGTAACTGCTATCAAGAAGTTATATGCCCCAACTTTTATTCCTGTTGCTTTGGCAAAGTTTTCATCAAAAGTAACGGCAAAAATCTTGTTATAAAACACGCAGAAAATAATTATTACGGCTATCGAAAGTGCAACACATAAGTAAACATCCTTTATTGTAAGGGTCAATATTGATGTTGAACCGAAAAGCGTTGAACAAACATCGCCCGAAACATTGCCCGAGGTTGAAAACAAATTCATAACTAAATAACCTATTGCAAGTGCTCCTACGGAAATTACAGCTATTGCAGCGTCGCCTTTAATTTTTATATTCTTACCACCGATTAAAAGAATAATTGCCGCAATAATTGTAACCGGCATTATTAAAAGCATATTGTTTGACAGCTTTAATGCTGTTGCTACTGCCATTGCACCGAAAGCTACATGGGAAAGTCCGTCTCCGATAAATGAAAATCTTTTAAGCACGAGCGTAACACCTAAAAGAGATGAGCAAAGAGCAATAAGGACTGCAGCGATAAGCGCATATCTTACAAACGGATATTCAAAATAAACCATAAGTTTTTCAAGCATTTTGCTCACCTCCCTTGATAAATTCAAAATATTCTTTTTGACTTTTGAAGAAACACGGTGAATTTAAGCACAATATCTTCGTTGCATATTTCACAGCCTCATTAACATCATGCGAAATCATAATTACGGTTGTACCGTTTGAATTTATTTGAGCAAGCAAATTATAAAAGTCCTCACTTGCCTTTGGGTCAAGAGCTGCAACCGGCTCGTCAAGTAAAAGAATTTTATCTGTGGCGCAGAGTGCTCGTGCAAGTAATACTTTTTGCTGTTGACCTCCCGAAAGCTCACGATAGCATCTTTTTTCAAGCTCTTGTATATTAAGATTTTTCATAACATTTTTAAACTCGGCTTTTTGTTTTTTTGTGTAAAAAGGTCTCAGTCCGTTTCTATTAAGAAAGCCAGACATAACCACTTCGCTTACCGATGCCGGAAAATCTCGTTGCAACTGTGTTTGTTGAGGTAGATATCCGATTTCGTTTTTCTTTACATCATCCGAAAAAACGATTTCACCGTCAATTGTGTTTTCTAAGCCTAAAATCGTTTTCATAAGCGTACTTTTTCCGCAACCGTTTTCGCCGATTATGCAAAGGTAATCACCCTTTTCAACTTTAAAATTTATATTGCTTTTTACAACTGTGTTATTGTAACCGACAGCTAAATTCTTGCATACAATTTGTGCCATATCGTCCTCCTTAATTTAACGCTTGTTTAAGCACATCAAGATTGCTTTGCATTACATTCAAATATGTTTCGCCATTCTTAACATCATCGATTGTAACCGATTGCATAGAATTGAGTGCAAGGATTTTTTGATTTTTTTCTTTTGTATTTTCAACTACCGTTTGAGCAATTTTGTGCTTCGGATTTTCAATAGTAAGCACTGTTGTTGCACCGAGTTCATCAACTTTGTTTGCAAGAAATTTAATTGTTTCAAAACTTGCCTCTGTTTCGGCAGAACAACCTACAAATGCGGCATAATATTTCAAAGAATAATCATCAACCATATATCTAAACGGAAAACGGTCACCGAAAACCAAGGCGTCATATTTTGCACCGTTTACTGCTTGCTGATACTCCTTATCCAGTGCGTCCAAATTTTTGGTGTATTCATTTAAATTCTTTTTATACACATCTGCATTTTTTGAGTCAATCTCACAAAGTACATCTGCAATTGAAGAACAAAGAGTTTTGGCGTTTTTGAGAGAAAGCCATACATGTTCATCATATTCAGGACCTTCCTCTTCGCCCTCTTTTTCCTCTTCTTCAGCTTGCATACCTTCAACTTGTTCTTCTTCCTTTACAGAATTTCCAAGAACATCAAGAAGATTGATAACCTTCATATTTTTGTTTTGAGCAGACTTCAATGCATCATCAACCCAAGCGTCCGATTCACCGCCAACATAAATAAACAAGTCACATTTAGAAACCTTTACCATATCATAGGCACTCGGCTGATAGCTGTGCAAATCAACGCCTTTATCAAGAAGCATCGTCAAATCTACATTGGTTTGATTTTCACCAAGTATTTGCTTAACCCAATCGTATTCGGGGAAAATTGTTGTAACAATGCTGAGCTTTGTATTATTTTCATTGTTTTTTGTTGTGTTTTCATTGTTGTTTCTTCCATAAGAGCAAGCAACAAAAATAATTGCAACACTTAAAACGGCGGCTATTACGCCTAATATTTTTTTCATAAAAGTATCTCCAATCAAATATAATCTTAAAATGGGCATAAAAACACAAGGAACTTTTGCATAGCAAAACAAAGCCTGCTAAACAGACATGTTTTTAACATATGCAAGTCCAAAAATGCAGACTTGTCCCTTGTTGATGATTATATTTAATTGGATAATTTACTTTTTAAATCAATAAGCGTT
>DAVZKM010000092.1:0-7614 GCA_052272245.1 Eubacterium sp. | reverse complement strand
CCTGCGGCATCCTGCTCCCAAAGCAGGCACTCTAGCCAAACTGAGTTACACCTCGTCGTTTTTTCAACGCTATGACATTTTAATATATTATTTGTGATTTGTCAAGTCTTATTTTGCTTTTTTTGAAAAAACTTTTAAATATAATACTCGTCGATAAGCTGAGTGCTGTTTTTATCTAAAATATCCTGAAGAGTGATTGAATCAAGGTATTCGTTAATGACTTTGTAAAGCCCCTGCCAAACGCCGACTGTCATACATGTTTCGTATTTGTTGCATTGGTTTACCTCGTCTTCTAAGCAGGCAACAGGCGCAAGGCTGCCCTCTGTTATTCTCAATATATCGCCGACAGTGTAGTTTGAAGGAGATTTAGCAAGCATATATCCGCCTTGATACCCACGTGTTGTTTTTAAAAGACCTGCTCTGTTGAGAATAGGCACAATCTGTTCTAAATATTTTTTTGATATATCCTGCCTGTCGGCAATGTCCTTGAGTGCGACGAAGCCTTCGTTGCGATTTTGCGCAAGATCAAGCATAAGTCTTAACGCATATCGTCCTTTAGTTGAAATTTTCAAATTATCGCTTCCTTTTTAAATCATAACCTAATTATACCATAGGTTTTGTAAGTATTCAATAGCGAAACATAAAAATTTTCAATGCTTTTAAATTAAGACCTTTTTGTCGCCGCTGTTTATGTTGAAGCAATAGCCTTTTTCCTCGCCGTCGAGCGTATATTTAATTGAAATATCACCGTCGCTGTCCATATTTACATAATTTATATCAGCTTTATTGCGTGTTGTGACGTTGACAAAGCAATCCTTTTGATTGCTGTTATACGTTGAAACATCGTCGCTGACAAAAAGCAAGTTGCCAAAAAGGCTTGCGGTTTCAGCGATTAATTTTCTTTGTTTAAAGGGTATTTTAATATTATTGTCTCTCAAAAGAAATACATCAGGGTCGTTTAAAAAAGCTCTGCCGTCAAGTTCACGACGAAAAATCGTGTTAAGAAGTGCGTGCTTCGTGGAAACATCCTCTCTTGAAAACGGCTTTTTACCCCAACTGAGAGCCATATCGGCGCCGATTCTGCAAAAATCAACCTTTCCGAATGCGGGAGCAAGCGGTACTCCGCATCCTAATATTAATTTATCACCGCAAAGCTCCCTGATAAGATCCATTGCATCGCACATAATCTCGCCTCGGCTTTTACCGTTAAACGGAATAATGCAACAAGCATAAAGAAAGTCGAGCTTAACCATATCGTAGCCCCAAACATTTAAGACGGTGTCAAAAACCTCTTTTAAATATTGCCTGACCTCGTTGTTGTAAATGTCAAGCGCATAAAATCCACCCCAATTTTGAGAAGCAAACGGAATTTTGCCGTTTTTGTTTTTTACAAACCAATCCTTGTGCTCGTTATATATGTATGATTTGGGCGTTGCGGCAAACGGTGCAAGCCATAAGCCTGCAAGCATATCGTGCTTGTGAATATTATCCGCAATAAGCTTCATACCTGACGGGAATTTTTTCTCATCGTTATAAAGCCAATCGCCGACGGTTCTTTCATAGCCGTCATCGACTTGAAAAATGTCAATCTTGGAGCCTAATTTTGCAATCGATTCAAGATCACGTTCAACGATTTCCTCGGTTACATTTGTGTAATAGTTGTACCATGTGGTGTAGCCGCACATTCTTTTTGCTCTTGGCTTATCGATTTTTGCCGTTTCAAAATATTTATCAAATGCATTATCAATATTATCAATAATATCGCAAAGTTTAAGAAGCGTAATTTCCTGACCTTTTTTGTATGTAACACCCTCAAGGTCTTTTTCAATAGAAACGGTTGAAGCGTTGGCATTAAACGTAATGATTGTGTATCCGGCTCTTTCACTCAAGGAAGCAAAAAGGCGAATATCGTTTGCATTTCTGATGTAAGCGTAAGAATATCCGTAAAATATTCCGCTTTGCTCAGGATATTCGTGGAAGGTTAAATCTCCTGCGCCCCAGATGCCCCTGATGTTAAAACTTTTTTTATTTAAAACAGACAGAAATTTCGGATTGAAATCATCACGCATATCGTCATTCGGTGCATACTCTTTTGAAACAGTCCAGCTTTGATATCCGTTTACAAAAAATTTGCTTTCTTTTGAAAATGAGATGTTATCTTTAATCTCAAATTTTTGAAAGGTAATATCTGTTTTCGGCAAAAGGGTAAGTGTTAAAATATCGCCGTTGATTTCTTCTCTTATTTCAAAATCTACGGTTTCGCTGTGGTGAGTTTTGTGCGTCTTGCCTCCTGCGGTATAAATAATGTTATATTGATAGCTCATATTTTTCTGCCTTTCTTTTAACGTTAAATGATTTCTTTGCCTTCTTCTTCAGGGTAAAACATACCCCATTCTTTTCTTATAAAAGTCATTATATCCATAACATCACGTGTGAAGTCAAGATGCATATCTACATTTTCGCCGGCTACTGCCTTTTCCATATCGTCAATTTCATACTCAAGCGCATTTGCCGTATCTCCTGCGCTTATTTTTTCACTTTTGAGCGTTTCGGTGTAAGTGATTGTAGCCTTGTCACCCCTTGGGTATTCGTAAATTTCTATATATCCCTTGTCAAAAGCAATTGTCGCTCTTTTTGGCTGCTTTGCGTGGAGCGAAAGAATAACAGTCGCCATTTCATCTTCTTTGTTTTGAAGAAGAATACTTGCCTGTTCGTCAACTCCTGTCGGCGCATATTTAACCTGTGTGGAAATTTTGTGCGGCTTTGACGTCATAAAAAAGCGAACGAGTGAAAGGGCATAAACGCCTATATCGAGCATTGCGCCGCCGGCAAGATTACGATTAAAAAATCTGTTGTTCATATCGTAGGGCTTGTAACTGCCGAAATTCATTTGAATAAGCCTAAGCTCGCCTAATTTACCCGATTTTATTATTTCATCAAGTTTTTTGTAAATCGGCATATGGTAAATTGTCATTGCCTCTGCCAAAACAACGTGATTTTTCTCTGCAAGGTCAATTGCTTCGTTAAGTTCAAAGCTGTTTAACGTAATTGATTTTTCGCATATAACGTGCTTGCCGTGGCTTAGCGCTTTTCTTAAATATTCAATATGTGTGTTGTGAGGAGTGGAAATATAAATAATATCGACATTTTCATCTTCAAACATTTCTTCAATGCTGCCGTAAACATTTTTAATGCCATATTCTTCAGCAAATGAAATCGCTTTGTCATACGTTCTGTTTGCAACGCTGTAAAGTGTCCTGCCTTTTGCTTTCATAGCATCTGCAAGCTGGTGTGCAATAACGCCGCAACCGAGAGTTGCCCAATTATATTCAGTCATATATAACACTCCTTTATTTTTCTTTATTATACTTTAGTTTTTTCACTTAGTCAATTATTATAATTTATATTAAATAATAATTGAAATGGATACTATATAATGTTATAATTAATCTGAATAAAATTACGGAGATACAAAATATGCCAAAGGAAGAAAAAGATTACAAAACAAATGATAATTTGATAATAGGCAGAAATGCCGTTATAGAGCTTCTTAAAAGCGGCAGAGAGGTTGAAAATGTGCTTGTTGCAAAGGGCGAGAGAGAAGGCTCGATTAACCGCATTATTGCAATGTGCAGGGAAAATAAAATAGTTGTTAAGACTGTGGACAGAAAAAAGCTTGATTTTATGTGTGCCGGCGGCAATCATCAGGGGGTTGCGGCTAATGTTCCGGCTCACGGCTATTCAAGCGTTGAGGATATTTTGGAATATGCAAAAAGCAAAGGTGAAGCGCCTTTTATTGTAATTTGCGATGAAATTGAGGACAGCCATAACCTCGGCGCAATTATCAGAACTGCCGAAGCTTGCGGTGCTCACGGAATTATTATTCCAAAGAGAAGAAATGTCGGCCTTAATTTTATCGTCGCAAAAACCTCGTGCGGTGCACTTGAATATGTTAAAGTTGCAAGGGTCGGCAATTTAGTTTCTGTTATTGAAGAACTTAAAAAGCAGAATATTTGGGTTTACTGTGCCGATATGGACGGTCAGCCTTGGTGCAAAACAGACTTTTCGGGTGGTTGTGCACTTGTTGTCGGCAATGAGGGAAGCGGCGTCGGCAGACTTGTTAAGGAAAAATGCGATGTAACCGTTTCGCTTCCTATGTGTGGAAAGGTTAATTCGCTTAACGCTTCTGTTGCGGCAGGTATTATTATGTATGAGGTTGCAAGGCAAAGGCTCGGTCTTTAATACAAATAAATTGAGAGTGGAGAATTATGAACGAAAGCTTATCTATTGATGAAATAATCAGGCAGGCTGAGGAAATAAGAAAAAAGACGGTGAAACAGGCGCAATCGGCTTTGGAAGATGTCAATATATCTGCAAATGAGATAACAAAGCGTCAAATAGAGGTGCCTAAGCCCGATATTGAAAATATAAAAATTCAAACTAAAAGCGAAAATATAAAGGCGTATGAAAAAAGCACCGCCTCGGATAAAACGAAAGTCGGCCCTGCTGTAAAAGT
The DNA here is from genome assembly GCA_052272245.1 of Eubacterium sp. Taxonomy (GTDB): domain Bacteria; phylum Bacillota; class Clostridia; order Oscillospirales; family Acutalibacteraceae; genus Eubacterium_R. Next base: position 3,098 of record DAVZKM010000092.1, on the reverse strand, counting down.
TGAAGATGACGGGAAAACAAAGCATATTGATTTTAAGGCGAAGGCAAAGAACGACGATTTGGCAAGCCAAAAAACCGTGCAAAAAAGCTTTTTTACAAGCAACCGTAGCAAAGAACCGATTTATTCCAAAAAGCCGCCGGAAATTATTGAAAGACCTGCCACGATAAAGAGCAGGTCAAGATTTGACAAAACGGGCGACCTTGAGGAAATACCTACCATTGTAGCCGTTGAGGAACTTGAAAAAACGAAAATTTCCCTAACTCGAGAGGAAATTAAGGAGAAAGAAGAAAAGGCTCAGGAGCAAAGGGAAGAGGAACAGGCAGTTCAAATTGTTCTTGACGGCTTTGATGACGAAACAAAGCAGATAGATAAAATCGATGAGGAACTTGCTGAAAAGCAGTTAAAGGAAAGGCGAAAAGAAAAGGTCAATAAATTTCGCATTTTTTCACCTGAAGATATTGAGGATGCGGCAAAATCCGACAAGGACACCGTGATTAAAAAGGAATATGAAAGCGCAGATGAGCAATCGGCATTTTCAAAAAGGCTTGATGACGCACGTTCGTCAGTTTCGCTGAATTTAAAAATAACATTTACCCTGACATTGGTTTTAGGGCTTTTGACAGGATTTAAGGACAGCTCATATTTACCGTCGTTTTTGCTTGACAGTACGCCTTACGTGATAACGCTTCTTGTTTTATTTGTTATTGTTTGCGTTGTCAATGCAAGAATATTTATGCATGGCTTTAAGCTTAAAGACGGCATTAACAGTGATTTTCCCATATGTGTGGCGGAAATAATAGTTTTTGTTCACACAATTTTGCTTTTGATTGACAGCAACTTGCTTCTCGATGACGGTACGCTTTATCCGTTTGCAGGTGCGTTTGCTCTGCTTTTTAGCGAACTTGGAAAATATACATTTATTACAAGAATAAGAACAGACTTCGATTTTATAGCAAATCAAAAGGAAAAATATACCGTTGAGCCGATAGTTAATAAGGTTGACGCAGGAATTATAAGCCGTGGGCTTTTAACCGGAGAACCTAATTTAAAGGCAAGTATTAAAACGGATTTTGCAACCAAATTTCTTGATATTTCAAGTGTGGACGAGCCGGCGGATAAAATCAGCAAATATGTCGGTGCGGTTTCACTTCTTATTAATATGATTTTGGCAGTTGTTGTCGGCTTAATTAATCAAAATTGGCACTTGGGAGTTAATGCTTTTGTTTGCGCTATGTGTATCACAACTCCTTGCTATGCGCTGTTTTGCACAAACAATACCCTCTTGGGAGTGTCAAAGCAGCTTAGAACTCACGGTGCTATGGTAAACGGCTTTGAAGGCGCAAGCGTTACAAGCGACGCCAATGCAATTGTTATTGAGGCGCAAAATCTTTTCGGCCCTCGCAGCTGTGAAATTCACGGAATTAAAACCTTTAACGGCGCAAAGGCTGATGACGTTATTTTAAAAACAGCTTCGGTTATTATCAATACAAAAAGTCCGCTTGCTTCTGTTTTTGACGATGTGATTATCGGCAAACAGGCGATTTTGCCTGAGGTTGATGATATTGTTTATGAGGACCGGCTTGGAACGACTGCTTGGATTTATCGTAAAAAAATTCTTGTAGGCACAAGGGATTTGCTTATTCATCACGGCGTTCCCGTGCTTAAGGAAGATTTTGAAAAAAAATATACCCGCAAGGGCAGAAAGGTGCTTTATCTTGCGGAGGCAGGAAAACTGATGGCAATGTTTGTTGTGTCCTACAGTGCTGACCCTCAGCTTAAAAAAGCGCTTAGAAAGCTTGAGAAAAGCGGAATGACAATTCTTGTTCGCAGTGCCGACCCATTCATTAATGACGAAAGCATTGCCGAGCTTTTTGAACTTCCCGACGGATATATCAGAGTTATGAATTCGTCAAACGGCAGAGCGTTTGAAAAATATTCAAATCTTTTTGCTCAAAAGTCACCTGCTTACATTGTTCATAACGGCTCAGCTCTCGGCCTCGTTTCGGCATTCAGTGCGGCGGAAGATTTGCAGGAAACAAGAAAACTAATCAGCGTTCTTATCTCATTCGGCTCTGCTTTGGGATTCGGCGTTGTCGGTCTTTTGGCATTTGTCGGCGGAATTGACCAGCTTGACGCAATCAAGGTTGCACTTTTTCAGGCAGCATGGTGCATTTTTGTAAATCTTCTTGCAAAAATTAAAAGTTTATTTATGTGATTTAAAGGCTTCATTCAAATCTTAACAAGTCCGTAAAAAACGGACAATAGAAAAAGGTCCTATTCATTACTTTTTTGCCTTAAGCGTCAATATTGGAATGATTAGACTTATGTTAAATATCTTAGTCAATAAAGAGGTAATATTTTATGAAGTTTTTAAAATTAGAAGATTATTTGAATTTCGGAAAAGATCCCATTAAAGATATAGAGTTTGAAAATAAAATTAAGGAATATAACACATATTTTTCAAATGAAATCAAAAGCAAATTACCTGATAAATTTTTAAAAGAATATTACTTATATCATGGATTTCATGATTGGAAACTAACATCAATTAAAATAGATTGTTTTAATGGAAAGAATACATTAATTGTAAGCTTGTTTGACGATTATAAGAATGTCAAAAAATCTATTGTATATCATTCGATTAAAACATTTAAATCAAATTTTGGTTCTGAACATTTTGAATATATTGAAAACAATGATTTTGGAATAGATGAATTTCTGATTGTTGATGATGTGCATTTTTCACACGAAGTGTATTTCCCATCAGGAGCATCGTATATTGTTCATTTTTCAGATATAGAGATTTTATCACTATAACAGGTATTCTTTTGCTGCGGCTCTTATGAATGAAAACGTAAATATAAGGTATATTCAACAGTTACTCGGTCACAGATCAATTACGACTACTCAAATTTATACTCATATCAGCACAAATAAAATTCGTCATATTCTTGAAAAAATCATAGTGCCATAAAACGCACTATTTAAGCCAAATAAAGCAAAAAATAAGACCTTAGAGAGTTCTTGAACTTTCTAAGGTCTTTTGGTCGGAATGTTCATAACGAACCTGTTGCTCGACAATAATCTTAATAATAAAA
>DAVZKM010000091.1:0-7640 GCA_052272245.1 Eubacterium sp. | reverse complement strand
TAGCATACTAACACTTCCTTACATTTTGATGGTAGTAATTTTTTTAATAATCAAGAAACAGATAACCTCAAGACCTATTGCAACGCCTAAGAAAATTCGCCCTAAATTTTCCGTAAAAAGCGGCATAACAAAATCTTTGTTTACAATAAAGAACATAATCAAAATAGCAATCGGCATCATACCGACAACCGTACCGGACATTTTACCTGAAGCAGTAGCAGATTTAAGTTCCTGCTGAAGCTTCATACGTTCCTTAATTGTATTTGAAATATTTTCAAGAATTTGGGAGAGATTGCCGCCTGTCTGCCTTTGCACCAAAACAGCGGAAATCATAAGAGCCAAATGCTTACTCTTAATTCTTGTATTAAGCTTATCAAGAGCTTCCTCCATTGAAGCGCCCATACTCATTTCCTTAATTACCAAACCAAATTCGCCACTGATAGGGTCATCCATATCTTTAGCGATAGTTTCCATAGCTTGAGTAAAACTAAGACCTGATTTCAAGCAAGAGCAAGCAATAATAAGTGCGTCACTAAGCTGTGATTCAAATTTTTTAACCCTTTTCTTTTGCTTCATTTTAATTAAAAGCATAGGAACTAAAAGGCAAACAACTAAAACTGCAAGCGCAATAACGGAGTTTTGCAAAAACAAAACAATAAGCGACGCCGGAACAACAGTTACCAAAAGCCAAATGGTTAAAAATTCTTCAGGTCGCATTTTCATATCGGCTCTTTGAAGCTCAACATAAAGCGCACTTGCGAACTTTTCAAAAAATCCGCCCTGCTTTTTCTTTTCCTTGTTTCTTTTTTTCATTCTGCTTTCGTGCTTTGCAAGGGAATAGTTTTCGCTGTCTCCCTCGTTTTTCTTAAGCTCCTCAAGTCGCTTGTCAGATGCGATTTTATCTTTAGAAACAAGCGAAGAAATAAGAAAAGCTAAAACAAACGCAAACAGAGCAAACGCAACAGTTAAAACTATTGTCGTTACATTAATCGATAAACCAGTCATTATTTACACCCACTCCGTTTTCACGTATTTTTTCAACACATTTAGGAATAATACCTGTCGCTTTAAAAGTGCCTTTAAACTTGCCGTTTGAGTCCATTTCACCTTCGGTTTCATAAGTGAAAATGTCCTGCATACGAATAACATCGCCCTCCATTCCGACAATTTCAGAAATAGAGGTTACTTTTCTTGAACCGTCCCTAAGACGAGCCTGCTGAACAATAAGATTGATAGCCGAAGCAACTTGGTCTCTGATAGCCTTTGACGGAAGCTCCGAACCCGACATCATAACCATTGTTTCAATACGGGAAATTGAATCTCGAGGGGAGTTTGCGTGGATAGTTGTAAGCGAGCCGTCGTGACCGGTGTTCATAGCCTGAAGCATATCAAGTGTTTCCTCACTACGAACCTCACCTACAATAATTCTGTCAGGTCGCATACGAAGGGAGTTTACAACCAAATCACGAATTGAAATTCTACCCTTGCCCTCCATATTAGCCGGACGGGCTTCAAGCGTTAAAACGTGCTCCTGGTGGAGCTGAACCTCCGCCGAGTCCTCAATGGTGATGATTCTTTCATCGTATGGGATATAGGACGATAAAACATTAAGAAGCGTCGTTTTACCTGAACCTGTACCGCCTGATACGATTATATTTAATTTACCTTTAACGGCAGACTCAAGGAAATTGAGCATCTTTGAATTGATTGAGCCCCAAGTCAAAAGATTTTCTGCCGAAATAGGCGTTTTACCGAATTTACGAATTGTAAGAATAGGACCTACAAGAGATACGGGCGGGATAATTACATTAACACGGGAGCCGTCAAGAAGTCTTGCGTCACACATAGGACTTGCTTCGTCAACATGCCTGCCAACACGGGATACGATTCTGTCAATAATTTGCATAAGATGGTCATTATCTTTGAATTTAATATCCGTCAAAACAAGTTTACCGTGAGATTCAACATAAATGTGGTCATATCCGTTTACCATAATTTCAGAATAATCGTCGCTGTCAACAAGGCACTGAATAGGGCCGTAACCCATAATATCATCATAAAGCTGCTCTTTAACGGTATCTCTGTCAACACGTGGAATATTATATTCCGGCTTTTCAACATATTCGTTGATAAGTTTGCGCATTGATTCGTCGGTAACAGTTTCGCCCGAAGCAATCTGCTGTTCGATAATTGCGTTATGTATTCTCGTTTTGGTTTCTGCAAACGGGTCTTCAATTGCCATTTTTGCAAGTTTATCGTGAGGTACTTCGCCGCCTCGTTGAGCAAAGGCATTTTCCTCTCTCGGCTGTTCTTCACCGTTTACGCCGTATCTGTCTAACAATCCCATTTAATTATTTCTTCTTTCCAAATGATTTCTTCTTTGCAGTTGCCGTTAATGTGCCTTCTCTTTCCATAATAAGCTTATTAGCAAAAGAAGAAATATCCTTGGCAATAACCGCTCTCGGCTTATATGTAATAAGCGGTTGGCCGCTGTTAAGCGAGCTGTTTACTGTTTTCAAATCGCTTGAAACAACAGCATAAGCGTCAATGCCGAGAAGATTTTCAAAATCGCTGATTTTAACATTATTCTTTTTAACATTCTTATTGATTATAAGCTTTACCTTATCCTGCTGATTAATTTGGGACAAAACATTTTGGCAAAGCTTGGCACGCTTGAGCGAAAGAATGTTAACATCGTTTACCATAAAGATATCGTCACTTGATTCAAGCGCTGTAATAACCGGGTCTGTAAGCGCACAGCCACAGTCGAGAATGATATATTCATAATAATTACGGGCAACATCGATAATTGCCTTTGTATGGTTCGACTGAATATACTCGGCAAGCTCAGGTGAACTTGGGGAAGCAAGAACAGACAAACCTGACGCATGAGTGCAGCAGCAAGAGGATAAATTATCAATCGAAATGCCGTTTGTATCTCTTGCAAGGTCAACTATTGTTTCACTCGGATTTAAGTCAAGCGCCATATCCGCATCGCCAAACTGCAAGTCAAGGTCAACAAGAAGTACCTTTTTGCCGAGAGTTGCAAGGTAAACGGCTGTGTTGGTACAAATTGTTGTTTTGCCTACGCCGCCTTTACCGCTGAAAAACGAATAAACTCTTGAACGTACTTTTTTTGTAACATTAAAGTTTTGGTTAAGCTTTTTTTCATTGCCGACAACGTTCTTAATTGTATTTGTAAATTCTTCATTGCCGACATTGATACTCATTACACGTCTGATACCGCTTTGCGCCGCATTATTAACGATATCAACTGTAACGTTGTCCGTCATAATAATTGCGGAACAGCCAAACGAGCCTAAATTAATATCCTCAACAAAATTGAAGAAATCGGAATTAATATCTTCGCTGTCAAGAACGAAAACTGCAACGTCGGGAACAAAGCCCTGAATTCTGACCTTTGCCTCCGGCTGAAAATCGGCATAGCCGATAATTGACAGTTCGTCACTTGTTATTTTATTTTTTAATGCAACCTTATATTCGGTTTTTTCTGCACAAACTACAATGTTAATGTTGCTCATTGGGATTCTCCTTGTAGATTACTTTTGTCTTGGGTTAAGAATAAGCTTATAATCGTATTTATTTTCGATTTCATAAAGCTTAAGAGACTGTTTCTTTGTTACTTCAACGGTAAGAGTATTATATGTAGTAATCTTCGTTCCGCTTTGAGAAGCGGTAGAATTATCTGCATTGGTAGAAACTCTTAAAATCTTTAAGCCCTTGTAAGCAATTTCCGTTTTAATTTTACCCTGGTCGTCTGTTTTGCTGACAAGCACATCAACCGTATCGCCCTCGCTGATATAGCCGTCAACACTCTTAACGCTTCCGGCGTCAAACGAATAAGCAACCATACCCTTAGGCAATTTGAGAGAAAGAGCAACGTCTTCGCCGTTTTTATCTTCAAGCCTGTTTTTGTTAATAGGTTCATTCGCATAAAGCTTATCAACAGTAATCATATGAACGTCATTTGCATCATCAACAAGCTCTGTTTGAGCCTTAACGTAATTATCTGTTGCGTCTGCGGCAAGAATTTCCTTTGTAACAATTTGAGGATTATCTCCCTCAAACATATCAGCCGTGATTTCAACATTCTTTTCAATATCAGCAGTAGGAACTAAAACAGTTACCATTTCTGCATCCTTAAATTTTGTTTTACTGTTAATTTCCGTTGCAAACATATATGTAGCAACGCCTGCGATAATTGCAACTATAACTGCGATTAAATAAACCTTTTTCATAAACTTACCTCTAAAAATTAATTAATTACATCATAATTTATATTTATATTAAAGAGACGCATTAAGCGCCGTCTGATTTTTCAACTTTAAATGTGGAGCTTGATTTAAGCGTATAATGCATTTTATCTTCTCCCGAGCCTAAAATCGGCGTAAAAACAGGTATTCTGCATTCAACATAAATCGTAACGTCACCGCTTGCCCTGTTTTTAACCGTTCGGTTTTCAACCTCAGCCTCAGTATCATTTGAATACGACACCTTAATTTTTACATTATCAACATTTTTCGGAAGCGAGTTTTTAACCTGCCTGATAATATCTTTAGTTTCGTCATTGATATCATCATCGTCTAAATCGTCAAGAGTATAAGACTTAGGACTTACAACGGCGCCGTTTTCAAGATTAACGGTTTTATACTCGACGCACGCAATACGAGCGGCATTACGGGAAGTATTTGCCACTTCAATATAATTAATGAAGAGCCAGCCGTAATCGAGCAGCAAAAAAAGAATTAACGCAAAGACCGGAAGAACCAATACAAATTCAAGCATTGATTGACCTTCTTCGTTTTTCCTTTTTAATCTGTATTTATAAATTTTTGTCATCATAAAGAGCTTTCACCCCTCAAACACAAAAGTGTTGTTTTTAAATGAAATAAGGGAGCAGGTTTCCCTGCCCCCTGTATTAACTTTGTTCCAATCAAAACGTAGAACACTGCAGAAACAGCAATATAATTAACTTCCTGTTGCTTCAAGAGATGACATTTGATTAGAAACTTCACTTCTCTTACTCTTAAGAACTCTGTTAACAGCAAAAAGAGCTACAACTGCTACAACTGCAACCAAAGCAATGATAAGTACATACTCAAGCATGCCCTGTCCGTTTTCATCCTTAATAAAACTCATTTGTTTTTCCTCCTTATAAGATTTAAAATAATTTATTTGTTAATTAAAACATATTTTCCAGCACTACCAGAGAATTAAGCACCGGGAAACACATTGAAATTACTGTTGAAGCGGAAATGAAAGGACCCATGGGGATAAGGGTTTTCATTCCTCCACGCTTGGTAGCTTTCAATATAATGTAAACTGCCAAAACCAAAATTCCGACAATCATCATAACCTGCAAGTAGCAACCGATATACATTATCAACCCAATCACTGCGCTGTACTTAACGTCGCCTGCGCCGACAGGAACTTTAAGAAACGACGGAATCGTGAAAGCAAAGAAGCCTAAGAAAAATCCTATGCCTGCATTGATTAATGCATAAGTTGTATGCGAAGTGACACATACATAAGCAATATATGCCGCTTGCGTGATTATCATAACCAGCAAAAGCGAATTTGGAATTTTACGAATTAACGAATCGACTATTGCGATAGCCAGCATCGGGAGCAGAAGCGCCAAATTCCTTATCAGCACCGTTTCGTCATCAGCCGTTAATATAAAACCGACTGCCGACACAGCCCCTGCCAAGGCTGTTAATATGTAAGTTGACTTCTTTCTTAAAACAATCACGTCGCCGGGATCTTCACTTCTTGAGAGAATCAACTTTTTTGATAACGGCACAGAGATGAGCCCTAAAGCCACACCAAACAAAATGCCGACCAAAACCTTAATAATAATGATTTTCATACGCCTGATTATTAATTAATTATTTGCAATCAATTAACAAATATTGAATAAACTGTTTCAACTGTTTTTTGATTACAACTAAATCTTAGCACTTTTGCACAAAAAAATCAATAGTTTTTTTTCATTTTGTTGAAGTTGTATAAACAATTGTTAATAAATTGACAAAACACACAAAATTAGTTCTTCATTGAACTAATTTTGTGTGTTTTGAATTACAAGTATATATTTTTTGGAACATCCATCTACCGTAATATTGTATAACTCACTTAGAATATTTGGTTATTTTATATATTTTTTCGTCATAAAGTAACAAATTTTCCGCAAGTTGCTTTTCTAAGGCGTCACGCTTTTTCGGATTAAGATATTTAATTTTTTTCCTGTTACCGGAAGCCTCATACGAAATCAGCTTTCCTTTTTTAGACTGAGCGGTCGCAAATTGGTGCAAAAGTTTACCATCTTTATAAATATCGACAAAATCACTTTTGCCCTCTCTGTCATAATAAAGAGCAAATTCAGCCATTTCGCCCTCATAACCCTGCCCCGCCTTAAATTCTCTTGACAAAACAGTATCAAAAGTATTTTCAGCGCTGTCGCTTTCGTTAAAGCCGGCAAAGGTCACGCTGTATTCCTTAACAGAGGAAATATCGCTTGCACGCATAACAGCGCTTTTATCTGAATTAATATGTATTCCCTTATCTTCAAGCGCCATCATATAGCCGAGCCAACCGTAATCGGCAGTATAACGTTCAACGCTCAAGACCTTACCGTCAGGCTTTATACTATTATTAATTACATTAACAAAATCCGCAAAAGCATCTTTATATTGATTTTCCCTCCACATTCTTTCGCCGAAGAACGGAAGTTCTTTAGTCTTTGCCATACAAACGTCAAGAAGCGCACGAAACGTCACGGCGGTATCAGCCTTATTTTCATTATTATATTCAAAAACGTCGCTGCAAACAAAATCGACATTATCAAGACCGAGCTTATCTTTAAGAATGTTAGCATTTTCAATCGCAGACGAATTAACATCAACGCCCGTGATATGGCAGTTTGGATACATTTTTGCAATAAAGCAGGTAACAATACCGCAATCGCATGCAAAATCGACTGTCTCCCTGCCGTCAAAAAGCTCTGCATTATCAATAATCAAATTGCCGAGATGCCTAAAAAGACCGCCGTCGAAAGCCGCCGAAATATAAATTGAGCCGTCAAAGGTTTCGTTTTTTATTTTATAAAAAACCATATTGCTTGAATTACTGTGCTGTGCACGTGAATTAAGTTCAGCGGCAACCTTTTGGGTATAATCCTTATTTGTTCTTATTGCAAGGCCGGCAACAAACTCATTAGAGGACTTAACATATTTAAGCCCAATTTGTTGCATATAAGCGTCAACCTGTTCGTATGTTTTCATATAATCACCAAATCATTTAATAATTTTGCAGCCCTTATTAACAGGAGTTGTAACTGCTACATCCTTAGCATAAGCCGCAAGCTCATTGCCTGCCTTTTCAGCCTTTTCTTTTTCATCAAAAATGCCGAAAACGGTAGGACCGCTGCCGCTCATACAAACACCCAATGCGCCGTTATTTCTCATAACCTCTTTAATGTCAACCTTATTGGGCACTTCAATAAACTGTTCAAAAACATTTTCCATTTTTGCGCAAATTTCATTCAAATCCCTGTTTTGCATTGCGCAAAGCATACCGAATTTATCAGGGGTATGGACCTTGCCGTTTGAATCAAACAA